>JANMFA010000303.1:0-2893 GCA_031377545.1 Hyphomicrobiales bacterium
CGCTGCGCGCCGTGCCCGATGCCAACGTCACCTGGACCGAAGGCGCGATGCTGAAGCACAAACACGCCGATGTGGGCGTGGCGGTGTCGATCCCCGGCGGCCTGATGACGCCGATCATCAAGGATGCCTGCCACAAGACGCTGTCGGCTATCTCCAACGAGATCAAGGATCTGGCGGCCCGCGCCAAGACGCGCAAGCTGCTACCCGCGGAATATCAGGGCGGCACCACGGCCATCTCCAACCTCGGCATGTTCGGCGTGAAGGACTTCTGCGCGGTGATCAACCCGCCGCATGCGACGATCCTCGCGGTGGGCGCGGGTGAAAAGCGCCCCGTGGTGACAGCGGATGGCACGCTGGGTATCGCCACCGTGATGAGCGTGACGCTGTCGACCGACCATCGTGCGGTGGACGGAGCGTTGGGCGCGGAACTCCTGCAGGCGTTCAAGGGCTATATCGAGAACCCGATGGGGATGCTGGTGTGAGGAGGGGGACGTGTCCGATGATCACCCCCCACCGATGCAGGCAGGGCTCATCAAATCCCTCGGCCTGGTCCTGCCTCTTGCGATAGCGATTCTGTCGCTCGTCTCGTCGATCTATCAATCCTGGAACTATGCCCGCAACATCGAGAGCGCCCAGCGTAATGTGCTGCGCGCTGAAAGCTTGCGGACCTGCCGTGACGTGATCGATGTCTTTTTCCTGTTCCGTCTCAAGTCGGAGGAAGCCCAAACAATGCGGGAAGCCGCCAATCCCATGCTGCAGGCCGAGTTGAAGGCTATTGTTTACAAATTCGGTGGCTTTGGCACGTTCCTCGCCAATTTTCAGGATGAAGCCGCACGCGTGCGCTATACAGAGCTGTCGTGGGACATGCTCTATCTCGCGGAAAATACCGTCAAAATGTCGAAAGAAGAATTCGCCAAACGGTTTGCAAAGGTGGATGGAAACTTCGGCAAGCTCAACGAGGATTGCGTGAGAGCCGCGCAAAGCAGGCTACTGTAAAATGCTCGACTATCTCCCCATTCTCATCCCCTTCGGTTTCGCCCTGTTCGTCTTGCGGGCGCAACTCCTGCGTATCGGCATCGGCGAGTTCGGACCCGACAACCTGCATTCGTCGAAGGCGCTTGGTGCGATTTCGGGTTGGCTGGGGCTTGCGGGGGCTGCCGTGCTGGCCGCCATGGCATTCATTTCCGGCGGCCTTGTCTGGGGCCTGGTCCTTGTGACCGGTGGCCTGGCGCTCGGTATTGTCGTGTCCGCTGTTGCCCTTCCGGTGCTGCGCAGCACCCTTGCCATGGGTCATCACAGCGGTGAAGGCGACAAAAGCGTGGCGGAGTTCAACCGAAGCTATGGTCCCTGGCTTGCCCTCGCAGTCGCGGCCATCGCCGCGATCTGCCTTTCCGCCCTTTTCACATTCCGGTTCTGACCAGGAGTTCCCATGTCCGCCTACGACGTCATCATCATCGGTTCCGGCCCCGGCGGCTATGTCACGGCCATTCGTGCCGCACAGCTCGGCTTCAAGACCGCGATCGTCGAGCGCGAGCACCTCGGCGGCATCTGCCTGAACTGGGGTTGCATTCCCACGAAAGCCCTGCTGAGGTCAGCTGAAATCCTGCACTATGCCCAGCACGCCAAGAACTACGGCCTGGTGCTGGAAGGCACGATGAAGCCGGATGTGAAGGCCGTCGTCGCCCGCTCGCGCGGCATTTCGGCCAAGCTCAATGGCGGCGTCGGTTACCTCATGAAGAAGAACAAGATCGACGTGATCTGGGGCGAGGCGAAGATTTCAAAACCCGGTGAAGTCGTGGTCAAGGCCATGACCAAACCCGCCGTGCAGCCGCAGAACGCGATCCCGAAGGGCGTGCAGGGGGAGGGTACCTATACTGCCAAGCATATCATCCTGGCGACAGGCGCTCGCCCCCGCGCACTGCCCGGCATCGAACCGGACGGCAAGCTGATCTGGACCTATTTTGAATCCATGGTGCCAGCGGAGATGCCCAAGTCCATGCTGGTCATGGGCTCCGGTGCCATCGGTATCGAATTCGCCTCGTTCTATCACGCCATGGGCGTTGATGTGACCGTGGTGGAGGTGATGCCGCAGATCCTGCCGGTGGAAGATGCCGAGATCGCCGCCATCGCCCGCAAGGCCTTAGACAAGCAGGGGCTGAAGATCCGCTCCGGTGCGAAGGTGACGAAGGTGGTAAAGGGCACCAACAACGTCACCGCCACCATCGAGCAGGACGGCAAGACCGACACGCTGACCGTCGACCGCATGATTTCGGCCGTGGGCGTGGTCGGCAACATCGAGAATCTCGGGCTGGAAGCGCTCGGCATCAAGACGGATCGCGGCTGCGTCGTCACCAACGGCTACAGCGAAACCAGCGTGAAGGGCATCTATGCCATTGGCGATGTCGCCGGTCCGCCCATGCTGGCGCACAAGGCAGAGCACGAGGGGGTGGTCTGCATCGAGCATATCAAGGGGCTGCACGTTCACCCCATGGACAAGGCGAAAATCCCGGGTTGCACCTATTGCCATCCGCAGATCGCCAGCGTGGGCATGACAGAGGCGAAAGCCAAGGAAGCAGGCATCGCGGTCAAGGTCGGCCGCTTCAACTTCGCCGCCAACGGCAAGGCCATCGCGCTGGGGGAGGAAAACGGTCTGATCAAGACGATCTTCGATGCCAAGACCGGAAAGCTGCTGGGCGCGCACATGGTCGGCGCGGAAGTGACCGAACTGATCCAGGGCTATGTCGTGGCGATGAACCTGGAGACGACCGAGGAAGACCTGATGCATGTGGTCTTCCCGCATCCCACGCTGAGCGAAATGATGAAGGAGAGCGTGCTGGATGCCTATGGACGGGTGCTGAACGCGTGAACTGTACGCTTTCCGGGCCCATCCTTG
>JANMFA010000331.1:0-2318 GCA_031377545.1 Hyphomicrobiales bacterium
CAGGCCATTCAGTCGCGTGACTTTCTCGTTGTCCAGGCCATCGTGCTCTTCGTCTCGGTAGTCTATGTGGCCGTCAATCTCGCCGCAGACCTTCTGTACGCGGCAATCGATCCACGCATCCGGCTGGGTGGATCATGAGCGCCCTTGCGAACATCCGGACACGCCTGGCGCGCACCCCGGTCTCGATCATCGCCATGGCGGCAATTCTCGCCACATTTGTGCTGGTCGCCCTGCTCGCACCCCTGCTTGCGCCCTACGATCCCGCACGCCAAAGCCTGATCCAGCGGCTGCGGCCGCCTGGGCATGCGACGGCGCAGGGCATGACTTTCCTTCTGGGGACCGACGATCTGGGGCGTGACCTTCTGTCCCGCGTCATCCACGGCGCGCGGGCCTCGATGATCGTGGCCGTCGCCTCGGTCTCGGTTTCGTTGGTGATTGGCGGCACGCTCGGCATGCTGGCGGGCTGGCGCCGGGGTTGGGTGGAGATGGTGATCATGCGCTTCGTGGATGTGATGCTGTCCATCCCCGCGATGCTGCTGGCCGTCCTCGCCGTGGCTGTTGCCGGTCCCGGCTTCCAGACGCTGATCCTGGTGCTCGGCCTCACGCGCTGGCCACGATACGCACGCGTTGCCTATGCGCAGACACTGCAGGTCGCCACATTGCCCTATATCCGCGCGGCGGAGCTTGGAGGCGCGCGCGCACCACGGCTCCTGCTCTATCACGTGCTGCCCAATATCGCCGGGCCCCTTGTCGTCGTCGTGACGGCGGAGTTTGGCCTGATGATCCTGTTCGAGGCCGGGCTTTCGTTCCTCGGCCTGGGCATCCAGCCGCCGACGCCGAGCTGGGGCACAATTATGAGCGCAGGCCGCCAGTATCTCGAGCGGGCCTGGTGGCTGACCGTCGTTCCCGGCGGCTGCCTGTTCCTGCTGGTCCTTTCTGTCAACGTTCTGGGTGACTGGCTCAGGGATCGTATCGATCCGCGCGCCACAGCAAGAGGGTGAAGCCAAGATGGAATTCAAGAACAAGGTGGTCGTCGTCACCGGCGCGGCAGGTGTGTTCGGGCGTTGGATCACCGAGGCGTTCTGGCGGGAAGGTGCGCGTGTCGTGCTGGCCGATGCAAGGCGCGAGGCAGCGGAGGCCGTCGTGACGCAGAACGCCATTCCACCGGAGCGTGCGCTTGTGCACCAGACGGAATTGCTGAGTGAAACCTCGATCCTTGATCTGGTCGCGACGGTGACGGCGCACTGGGGGGCTCCGGACGTCGTGGTGAACAATGCCGGCGTCTATCCCGCGGGCGGCCTGCTGCAGATCGACACGGCGGAGTGGGACCGGATTTTCGGCATCAACGTCCGCGCGCCCTATCTGGTGACACGGGAGTTCGCCAAGGCGATGATTGTCGCAGGCAAGAAGGGCGTGGTCATTATGATCTCGTCGGGTGCCGCACGTGCCCTGCGCAAGGGAACAGTGCCCTATTGTACATCGAAGACGACGCTGGAGCGCATCGCCAAAGGCTTCGCCATCGAGCTGGCGGAACAGGGCATCCGCGTCAATGTGGTGGAGCCGGGCTTTGCGCCTGGCAGCGCCGTCAGTCCGCTTTCGCCAGAGTACACCCAGCGCATGCTGGCACGCATTCCGCTCGGCCGCAGCAGCGGCCCCGAGGATGCGCCAGGCGCGGTGCTCTACCTCGCATCCGAGCGTGCCGCATTCATCACCGGAGCCACGCTTTCGGTCGACGGTGGCAATTCGTTGGGCGTTTTCGAGCCTGGCCCGATCATCGGCTCGCGATGAACGGCCCTGTCCTGGAAATCGATCAACTGACGCTCCGGATCGACGGTGCCGCCGTCGTCGACGGACTTTCGCTGACCGTCGAACAGGGAGAGATCATGGCACTGGTCGGAGAATCCGGCTGCGGCAAATCCCTTTCCGCGCTGGCGGTTCTGCGGCTCCTGCCCGATGCGGTGCAACTCACGGGTGGGCGCATCCTGCTGACGGGCCGCGATCTTGCCGCGCTCGACGCCAATGCCATGGCCAGCGTGCGGGGCCGCGATGCCTCCATCATCTTCCAGGAGCCCACGGCTTCGCTGGACCCGTTGATGCCGGTGGGCTCGCAGATCGCCGAAGCGCTGACCGCTCATCGCACGGTATCCAAGGGCGTGGCGATGCAGCGGGCACGCGAGATGCTGGTTTCCATCGGCATCTCGGATCCTGACCGGCGGCTGGCTCAATACCCCTTCGAGCTTTCGGGAGGCATGTGCCAGCGCATCATGATTGCCATCGCGCTGATCTGCGGGCCGCGCTTGCTGATCGCCGACGAACCG
>JANMFA010000340.1:0-3053 GCA_031377545.1 Hyphomicrobiales bacterium
GGCATCGGTGAAGGAGCAAATCGACGTGCTGATCAACAATGCCGGCGTTCTGGGAGAGCGCAGCAACAGCACGACGGAAGCCGATCTCGATGATTTCCTGAGAACGGTCGCGGTAAACACGATCGGGCCTTTACGCGTGGCGCGGGCATTTCTCCCACAGCTCCGGCAAGCGAGGCACCCGCGCATCCTCTCGGTCTCGACGCAGATGGGCTCGCTGACCTATTCGGGCGCCTATGGCTCCGATCGGATCGCCTATCGCGCCTCGAAGGCGGCGCTCAACAAGGTGATGCAGGGGTTGTCAGCGGATCTGAGAGCCGAGGGCATCGCGGTTGCCGTCGCTCATCCTGGTTGGGTCAAGACGGATATGGGCGGTGAAATGGCCGATCTTGCACCGGCGGAAAGTGCGGCAGGATTGCTGGCGCTTGTCGATGGACTCACGTTGAAAGACACCGGGCAATTTTTCCGGTGGGACGGCACGATCCATCCCTGGTAACGCTCAGGGGTTCATCCGTCGCGCAGCACCGATGATCGCACCCGGCTTCTTTTCAGACCCGGTCTGCACCAGAACAATCACGCCTTCGGCCTCAGCGGAAACAGCAGAAGCCGGTATATCAATCGACTGCGCCTCGCCATTCCATGAGGCAATGCGGGAAACACCGCGCACAACGTTGGAGTAGGTGACGCTGCGGCCTGTGTTTTCGCCACGCCCTATCTGGACAGAGCGCTCCTTGACCATTGGCAACACCCAGATATGGCCAGAAAGGCCCTGCGATGCCGACAAAACAGCCTTCAGACCAGCGTCGCCTTTCTCGATCCGGACATCGACGGACAGGACACCGGCCTGCGCCCGCGTCGTCAGGATGGCCTTGTCGATAGAGGCCCGTTCCGAGCCGACAGCATGGGCCGCACCATTGATCACCGCCTGCGGCGTATAGACCTGCCGGTCGCCGCGCATGGCGGAATAGGACTTCTGGCGATAGGTGAAGCTTGGCTGCGCCAGCGTATCCTTCCAGCCCAGATAATCCCAATAATCGACGGGAAGTGTCAGGACGATGAGCGTCGGGTCCCTGGACAGTTCGGTCATCAGCTTGTCAGCTGGCGGACAGGATGAGCATCCCTGACTCGTGAACAGTTCGATCACTGCCCTTGGCTTTTCCGAAACAGCCGTCTGCGCTGCCGCAGGCAGCGCGAGCGCAAGGCTGGCAAGAAAGAGGGTGAAGAAAGCTCTCATGTTCCAAACACTGTATCGTCAAGTTTCTAATGAAACCAAACGATCCGTCACTGGGAAGTCACGTTCGCTTGATCTGCGGGCTTTGCAAGCGCCAATGGCGGCCTCCAGCGCCGGTGCATCCACAGCCACTGCTCTGGATACTCACGCACCCAGCCATCCACCACCTTCGTCATCGCCGCCATAGCGCCGGTCACATCCACGACACCATTGGCATCACGTGGCAGGACGAGAGGCGGCGTCAGTTCCAGCCGGAACCGATACCCGGGCAGCCGGATCACGCGCACGCCATGCACCGGGCAGTCGAAATACTTCGCAAACTTGCCGAGAACGGGGTTGGTAAAGGCGTGGCGGCCCATGAAGTCAACGGCGACGCCGCGTGTGAAATGCTGATCAATCAGCATGCCAAGGTGACCACCCTTCTCCAGAACATCGCGCATGGCATAGGATGCTCCTGGCCCTGCCGCCGCCAGTCCGCCCATCGTGCCCGAGCGGATGGAGTGAATGATCGCGCGGGCCGCATCGTTGTTGGGCGCGCGAAAAACCGCTGTCGCCGCCAGTCCATAGCGTGCCGCGCAGATAGCGGGCAGCTCCCAATTGCCCAGATGCGCCGAAAATATGAGGCCGGGCCTGCCGTCGTCACGCAGCGCATTGAAGTATTCGGCCCCGTCAACGGTCGTGCGACCAGCGTCGGGATTGTCGACATCCCAGTCGAAGAGATGATGGAGATGGGCATATTCTGCGCCAGTGCGCCCAAGATTCTCCCAGGCTCCCGACGCAATGCGCCTCACCTCGGAATCCGGCATCTCGGGAAAGGCAGCCCGGATGTTCAAGACGGCCGTCTTGTGAGCGGGGAGCAGCGGTCCGATATGACGCGTCAGCCAACCGCCAAGGTTGGAGGCGCGCTCTGCCCCCAGCAGACGCAGAAAGCCAAAGACAAGCTTCACAAGCGCAATCGTGATGATCGTCAGCAATTTCTGGGGAAGCGTGAGGAATGAATGCAAAACCGGTTCCATCTTAACGAATGGCGCGGATGCCGGACGGATACCGAAAGGTCAAGCGGCAATGCGTCCTTTGACGGTATCACGAGCGGCCGTTAAAGGAGTTTCATGCAGGATATTTCAGATTCCCTAATTCTCGCCCGCTCAGCGCGCTCGCTCGTTTTTCTGGCTTTGGCCATTCTTGTTGTGGTGACGGCCACAATGGTTGGCTCCAGCGTGACCACGCCGGTGATCTCGACCTGGTATGCCGGGTTGAACAAGCCGTGGTTCAATCCACCCAATATCGCCTTTCCGATCGTCTGGCCCGTGCTGTTCGCGCTGATGGCATTCGGTTTCTGGCGCATTCTGAGGGTGATAGGCGGCGGAATGCCGCGCAATCACGCGATTGTGGCGTTCTTTGTCCAGATCTTGTTCAACATGGCCTGGTCCTTTGCGTTTTTTGGCGCGAAGAGCCCACTCGCGGGACTGTTTGTCGCCGTCGGACTTGTGGTGTCCGTAGCCGCAATGATCGTCACATTCCGGAGGGTGGACCGCTTAGCGGCATACTTGCAGCTGCCGTATCTCGCCTGGGTGACATTCGCCATGGTCCTGAATGCCACGATCTGGTGGATCAACTAAACGCCTCAGTCGCGACGTTCCTACTCCGCCAGCGCCACCACCGCATCATAGAGTGCCTGCACTGCCTGGCCGATATCCTCAGCGGTCGTGAATTCTTCCGGATGATGGCTGATACCATCCTTCGAGCGCACGAACAGCATGGCCTGCGGGCAGACATTGCGGAAGACCATGGCGTCGTGGCCCGCGCCTGAGACCAACTGGCGCGG
>JANMFA010000345.1:0-3729 GCA_031377545.1 Hyphomicrobiales bacterium
TCGCGCGCAGCCGCGTCGCCGCGTGTACGCGCGCCGGCAATTGCTGCGGAATCCGCCGAAGACGCAAGTGCCGACCTGGCACTGGACGCCTTGCTGTAGTCCATCGCAACTCCGCTGACAGCGGTCAAAGAGGTGATGGACAACGCGAAGAACAGGCTGACGTTGCCCGATGTTTGACGACCAAAACGCCTGAACAGGCTGGAAATTGACATGGAGACCCCTCTCGTCGGTCACCAAGGAAACAGCCCTCGCCAACCGCTTGGGAAAAGTAACGTGAAATCCGGAACATTTCGTTAGCGTGTGAGGCGTTCGGTCATTAGCCGAACAAGTATTTTGTTCACCTTGTTTCGATGAACGTCTCCCCGGGGGAAAAGGCAGTTTTCTGCCTGGATCTTCGCACCGATGCATCCAGCAAGGGCGGGTTGATGCTGCGCGATGCGCTTTCAGCCAACCCGGTGACCATTGGCATCGATCAGCAAAGCGCCGTCCTCCTTGTGGAGCGGCCCAGGCGGCAAGCTATCCAGGAGATCGAGAACCGTTTCGCTGGGTCTGCACAGGCGGACTCCCCTGGATGTGCAGACAATGGGGCGGTTCACGAGGACGGGGTACTGGACCATGGCGTCGAGCAGCGCCTCGTCGCTGACTGAAGGGTCCAGCAGGCCAAGCTCCAGCGCAGGCGACTTCGTCGTCCTCAGAGCACCGCGCGGGGTGAGCCCCGCGGCGGCGAAAAGGCCCAGAAGTTGGGGGCGTGTCCAGCCGGTCTTGAGATACTCGATAACCGTTGGCTTGCAGCCTGCGGCTTCGATGATCGTCAGAACATTGCGGGATGTGCCGCAGTCAGGATTGTGATGAATGACAATGTCCATGCAGCGCAGTCCCTTACTGTTCCGGTGGATTGCGACCAAATACGAAGCCCGCGAAGGCCAGCCCGGCGAGGGCACCTGCGACCTGCATCACGGCGAACATCGGGACATCGGTGAGCCTGATGCCAGCAAAGCTTGTTGTAAATCCTCGCGCCAGCGTCACCGCAGGGTTCGCAAAGGACGTGGAGGCGGTGAACCAATAGGTTGCAGTGATCGTCAGGCCAACAATGATAGGGACTGCGTCGCGCCGGGCGTGCAATGTCCCAAGAATGGCGATCACCAGCGTGAAGGATGCGACGGTTTCCGCCAGCCATAGCTGAGGGGTTGCACGGGCCTGCGTGCCGATCTCCAGAATCGGCAGGCCAAACATGGCATGGGCCATTGCCGTGCCCGCGAGACCGCCAAGGCATTGCGCCACACAGTAGGGACCGAGATCAACCCACGGCAGTTCACGGCGGATGGCGAAGACGAGGCTGACGGCTGGATTGAAATGGGCGCCGGAAACCGGCCCGAAGATCGTGATCAGGACAACGAGGATTGCCCCTGTCGGGATCGTGTTGGCGAGAAGCTGCAGGCCGACGTCCTTCGTCAGCGTGGTCGCCATGATGCCGGAGCCGATCACGGTTGCGACGAGGAGTCCTGTGCCGATTGCTTCGGCGGAAAGGCGTTGGCTCAATTGTGAGGTCATCTGACGCACATGCTGGTTCGCTCGCTCATCTGTGGTGCAGATGACAGCGGTGTGACAAGTGGCTCTCACGCAGCATCCGGCAACCTTCCGTGGTCCAAGGGCGCGACATGGTTCAGAAACGCATCCGTAGCGGCTGCCCAGGAGCGCGTGAGTGCGAACGTGCGGCAATCTTCCCGCGGAATTCGCAGGGCCGCCTGGCACGCCTTGCGCAGGTCGAGATCGAGCGCGGCCGCACCCGAGCCGTCCATGACGTCGAGCGGACCGGGGACCGGAAAGGCAGCTGTCGGCACTCCGGATGCCGCCGCTTCCAGCATGACGATGCCATAGGTGTCGGTCAGGCTCGGAAAGACGAAGACATCCGCCGCGGCGTAGATGGCGGCGAGATCCGCGCCTTCCTTCAATCCCGGAAAATGCGCCTTCGGGAAGCGAAACCGCAGTTCTTCCGCCTGCGGCCCGTCGCCCACCACGACCTTCGATCCTGGCAGATCCAGTTCAAGAAAGGACGCGATGTTCTTTTCTACCGCCAGTCGGCTGACCATCAGGTATATCGGTCGCGGAAGATCAAGAACCGACGGTTGGTCCGGTCGGAACAGGGTGGTGTCCACGCCACGCGGCCACAGTGCAAGATTGCGGAAGCCCCGCGCGCGCAGTTCGGCCTGCATGCGCTCGGTCGAGACCAGGACATGCGCCGCCGGCGCGTGAAAGTGGCGCAGCATGGCGTAGGTCATCCGTTCCGGGACCGGGGCGCGAGCGCTGACGTATTCTGGAAATCGGGTGTGATAACTCGTGGTGAATCGACGGCCAAGCGAGATGCAGGCGCTGCGCATGGCCCAGCCGATGGGCCCTTCCGTCGCGATATGGACCGCATCGGGTTGTTCGGCAGCGAGGACGGCGCGCATCCTTCGCGGCGTCGTGACGGCCAGCCGGATATCGGGGTAGGTTGGCAGGCCGAAGGTCCGGAACTGTTCGGGATGGACGACCTTGACGTCAATGCTGCGACGCCGGAGCTCGCTGATGGTCGCCTGAAGGGTGCGGACAACACCATTGACCTGCGGCTCCCACGCATCGGTGGCGATGATCAGCTTCATGATCCGCGCTCAGGCTGCAAGCGGTTCGGGATCGCGGGTCCGTTCGGCTGAAATGCCAGCCGCAGCCTCGACGATCAACGCCCGGCTTTTCGTCCATTCGATGATCTCGAACTGGCCATCCGCCCGCTCGACAAGTGCCGTGCTGCTTTCCACCCAGTCACCGCAGTTCATGTAGCGGATGCCACCGATGTCGCGGATGACTGCGTGGTGTATATGGCCGCAGATGACGCCGTTTGCATTCTGCCGACGTGCTTCACTTGCAAGTGTCTCCTCGAAGGCGCCGATAAAGTTGACGGCCTTTTTTACGCGGTGCTTTGCCCAGGCAGAAAAGGACCAGTATGTGAGGCCGAGTTTGCGCCGCAGAAAATTGATCCGCGTGTTGAGGAAGAGCGCCACCTCGTAGGCCCAGTCACCAATGAAGGCGAGCCATTTGGCGTGCATGACCACCGCGTCGAACTGATCTCCATGGATCACCAGATAGCGCTGTCCGTCCAACCCCTCGTGAATGATCCGGTCAGCGATTTCGATGCCGCCGAACTGGCTGTCGTCGAAGTCACGCAGGAATTCGTCGTGGTTCCCGGGCACCAGCACGATACGCGTGCCCTTGCGCGCCTTGCGCAGCAGCTTCTGCACCAGATCATTGTGGCTTTGCGGCCAGTACCAGCTCTTCCTCAGCCGCCACCCGTCGATGATGTCGCCGACGAGATAGATCGTGTCGGCATCCGCATAACGGAGGAAGGTCAGCAATGCGTCGGCCTGGCTTGTCCTGGTGCCGAGGTGCACATCGGAAATGAAGATGGCGCGGAAATGGTTCATGCCTCACCAGCCGTGTTGGGTTCACCTGATCGGCGGATGCGTGATTTGTGTCTCAGTTCTGTGACAGTCGCGACAGACGGTGCGACATTCGCAAGACTGTCATGCGGGAGGGATAGATCGGCCTTGCTGTCGACGCCTAACCAAGGATTTTCGTTTCATGCTTGCTGATCTTGACCGCTCGACAGTCGAGCGCGCCTACGCCCGCTGGGCACCGCTCTATGATGTGCTGTGCGGGCCGGTTTTCCTCAACGCGCGGCGGGCGGCAACGGGAGCC
>JANMFA010000351.1:0-5474 GCA_031377545.1 Hyphomicrobiales bacterium
TCCGCTCGCACTTTTTGAGAGGGATCAGAGGCTGACGGTTCTGAGGTCTTGAAGGTCAGTCTTATTTTTCGAGCCTCGCCACAAGACTTGATGTATCCCAACGCTTGCCACCCATCTTTTGCACTTCGGCATAGAACTGATCGACCAGCGCGGTCACCGGCAGGGTTGCGCCATTGTTGCGCGCCTCGTCCAGGCATATGCCGAGATCCTTGCGCATCCAGTCCACCGCGAAGCCAAAATCGAACTTCATCTGGTTCATCGTCTTGCCGCGGTTCTCCATCTGCCATGATCCCGCAGCGCCCTTGGAAATCACGTCGAGCACGGCATCGATGTCCAAGCCCGCGCGCTTGCCGAAATGAACCGCCTCTGACAGGCCCTGCACCAGCCCGGCGATCGCAATCTGGTTCATCATCTTGGCGATCTGGCCGGCACCCGGCGCGCCCAGCAGGCGGCAGGCCCGGGCGAAGCTCATGATCACGGGCTCGGCTTTTGCAAAAACGTCGGCCTCGCCGCCGCACATCACGGTCAGCACGCCGTTCTCCGCGCCCGCCTGGCCGCCTGAAACAGGCGCATCGACAAAGCCCACACCCGTGGCCTTGGCGGACCCGTGCAGCTCGCGCGCCACATTGGCCGACGCCGTCGTGTGGTCCACGAAGATCGCGCCTGACGCCATACCGGCGAAAGCGCCATCGACACCAAGTGTCACCGAACGCAGATCATCGTCGTTGCCCACGCAGGCAAAGACGAAGTCCTGGCCCTTCGCCGCCTCGGCCGGTGTTTTCGCTGCCTTGCCACCGTGTTCGGAAACCCACTTCTCCGCCTTGGCCAAGGTGCGGTTGTAAACCGTCACATCATGGCCTTTGGAGGCGAGGTGGCGGGCCATTGGATAGCCCATGACACCCAGGCCCAGAAACGCGACTTTTGCCATTGCAGAATGCTCCTTCGTTGTGTTGAGGCACTCCTTATCCGATGCCTTTGAACGGGGCGAGGGGGCAAGCTGTCCAGATGGCAACAGTGTTATGCTCAAAATTGATGCGATTCACCAATTTTGGGAATAATAGAGTCCCCAGTTTGAGGAATTGTGAGGCTCCGCCTCTTGCCAAAACCAATGAATGCCGTAGGTAATTCACCCAAGCCAATGAGGCTTGGGGGCACGCACAAAGCTGCTTCCATTCTGGAGGAAAAAACGCATGAAGCGTCGCCAATTTCTGACAGCCGCCACCGTAGGCGCGGCAGCCACGACTATCGCAATGCCTGCGATCGCCCAGTCATCGCCCGAGATCAACTGGCGCCTGACGTCAAGCTTCCCCAAGTCGCTCGACACCATCTTCGGCGCATCTGAAGTTTTCGCCAAGGCCGTCTCTGACATGACCGACGGCAAGTTCAAGCTGCAGGTCTTCGCCGCTGGTGAACTCGTGCCGGGTCTGCAGGTCGCCGATGCCGTGACCAATGGTACAGTCGAGGTCGGCCACACCGCCTCTTACTACTACGTCGGCAAGGATCCGACCTACGCGTTCGGTACTGCTGTTCCCTTCGGCCTCAACCAGCGCATGCAGGATGCCTGGTGGATGTACGGTGACGGCGAGAAGCTGATGAACGAGTTCTACGCCACCCAGAAAATCTATGCTCTGCTGGCCGGCAATACCGGCTGCCAGATGGGCGGCTGGTTCCGCAAGGAAATAAAGACCCCGGCAGACATCAACGGCCTCAAGATGCGCATCGGCGGATTCGCCGGTCGCGTGCTGCAGAAGCTCGGTGCATTCCCCAGCAGATCGCGGGTGGCGATATCTACCCTGCGCTGGAAAAGGGCACCATCGACGGTGCGGAGTGGGTCGGCCCCTACGATGACGAGAAGCTCGGCTTCAACAAGGTTGCGCCGTTCTACTACTATCCCGGCTGGTGGGAAGGCGGCGCAATGCTGCACATGTTCATCAACCTCGACAAGTGGAATAGCCTGCCAGCTTCCTACAAGGCAGTGATGACCGCTGCCGCGCATGTCGCCAACACCGACATGCAGGCC
The DNA here is from genome assembly GCA_031377545.1 of Hyphomicrobiales bacterium. GTDB lineage: Bacteria > Pseudomonadota > Alphaproteobacteria > Rhizobiales > Beijerinckiaceae > JADCCX01. The sequence goes on from JANMFA010000351.1 coordinate 2,021, forward strand.
AAGTACGACGCCCGCAACCCCGCCGCGCTGAAGCGCCTTGTTGCAGGCGGCGCGCAGCTGCGTCCGTTCTCTCCCGAGATCATGCAGGCCTGCTTCAAGGCAGCTCAGGAAGTCTATACCGAAACAGCGGCAACCAACCCGCAGTTCAAGAAGGTCCTTGACAACCACATGGCCTTCCGTGGCGACCAGTTCCTCTGGTGGCAGGTGGCCGAGTTCAACATGGACAACTTCATGGTCCGTGCGAAGGCAGGCGGGCTGATCTGATCAGTCTCTCGCAGCAAACAAAAAAACCCCGGTGGAAACACCGGGGTTTTCTTTTTTGGCGTCATGCCTGCGCCGTCAGGCGTTTTCCGGTCGATTGAACGGCAGCACACGCACGCGCCGCTTGCTGGCCTGATAGAAGGCATTGGCAACGGCCGGGCCGATCGGCGGCACGCCAGGCTCGCCGACGCCTGTCGGAGCCGCCGAGGACGCCACGATATGCACCTCCACCTGCGGCATCTCATCCATGCGCAGCACCTCGTAGCCGTCGAAATTGCCCTCGACGACCTTGCCGCCATCGAGCGTGATCTGCGATTTCAACACCGCGCCAAGGCCAAAGCCGATGCCGCCCTCGACCTGCGCACGGATGTTGTCGGGATTGACGGCAATGCCGCAATCGATCGCGCAGACAACGCGGTGCACTTTTGGCTGGCCGTTGACGAGCGACACTTCCGCGATCTGCGCCACGAAGGTGTTGAAGCTTTCCGCCAGAGCGACGCCACGGAAGCGTCCGGCAGGCAATGGCTGGCTCCAGCCTGCCTTCTCCGCCGCGAGACGCAGCACACCCGCATGACGTGGTGCATTTTTCATCATCGCAAGCCGGTACTGGACGGGATCCTTGCCCGCAGCCTCCGCCAGTTCATCAATGAAGGCTTCGACCGCATAGGCCGTATGGGTCGAGCCCACGGCCCGCCACCACAGCACGGGCACGCCAGCTGTGGTGGTGGTCAGATCGACCTTCATGTTCGCGAAGGCATAGGGCAATTTCTGCGCGCCCTCCACCGAGGTTGGATCGACGCCGTTCCTGACGTAGCCACTCTCGAAGGGCGTCCCGGTCATGATCGACTGGCCGACGATATGATTGTACCACGCAATGATGGTGCCATCCTTGTCGAGACCAGCCTTCAGATAGTGCACATAGGCCGGGCGATACCGCCCGCCGCGCATGTCGTTCTCGCGGTCCCACTGCACCTTCACCGGACGTCCGCCGATGGCGCGCGACACGGCCACAGCCTCCTGGATGATGTCGCCATCGGCCACCGCACGACGGCCGAAGCCGCCACCCGTTTTCATCACATGCATCGTCACCCGGTCCGGCGTAACGCCCGCGACCTGCGCGGCGATGGCCTGATAGATATCGGGCATCTGGTGGCCGCCCCAGACCTCGACACGCCCGTCCAGGATGCGGGCCACGGCATTCAGCGGTTCCAGCGCGGCATGAGCGAGGTAAGGAAACTCGAACGTCGCTTCCAGCACCCTGCCGGCCCCGGCCATGGCCGTCTCGACATTGCCGGTTACGCCCGCATTGACAAGCCCTGGCTTCTTCGCCGTGGCACGGTAGCTGGCCATCAGATCAGCCGATGAGCGCTTCTCCGCCTTGCTGTCGTCCCAGACGACCGTGACCGCTTCCCGCGCCTTGAGGGCATGCCACATGCCATCCGCAACGACTGCAACGCCACGGGGGATCGCCACGACATCGACCACGCCGGGCATGACCCTGGCCTTGGCCGCGTCAAAGGATTTCACCGTCGCACCGAACACCGGCGGATGGATCATCACGGCGGTGAGCAGGCCGGACAGCTTGACGTCGATGGTGAAATCCTGCTTGCCTGTCGCCTTGGCGGAACTGTCGAACTTGCCGAGCGTTTCCCGATCCTTGCCGATGTAGATCCAGTCCCTGGGCTCCCGCAGCTTGACGGTGGCAGGCGCTGGAACAGCAGCAGCCTTTTCCGCCATGGCGCCAAATGTCGCCTGCTTTGCACCATGGCGCAGAATCCCGCGCTCCACGCTGATCTCGGAGGCTTTCACGCCCCAGTCTCTCGCAGCCGCCGCCACCAGCATTTCCCGGGCCGCAGCGCCGGTCTGGCGATAGCGGTCGAAGGACGAGGCCATGCCGGTGGAACCGCCAGTGCCCTGGATCGCCCCCCCCCACTCGACATTGCCGAACAGGCGTGGGTTGCCTGCGCCGCCTTCAACGCGGATCTGCGACCAGTCGGCCCGAAGCTCCTCATTCACCAGTGTGGCGATGCCGTGATAGATCCCCTGTCCCATGTCCATGTGGGCGGAGTAGATCGTCACGCTGTTGTCCTGCCCGATGCGGATATAGCCGGTGAGCGGAGCGACACCAGCCCGCACCTGGGCACGGGCTGCGCCGTGCCGCAGACCAACCAGCAGCGCGCCGGAAAGCGCGGCCGAGCCCAGCATGAAACCGCGGCGCGAGGGGCGGCGGTTGGCGAGAGTCGTCATCATTGCGTTCAACATCGATGTTCCTCCTCAGGCCAGTGATCGGGCGGCTTCGTGGATCGCGCCACGAATGCGTTGATAGGTCGCACAACGGCAGATGTTGCCCGACATCGCAGCATCGATATCGGAATCGGAAGGCTTCCTGTTGTCGTTGAGCAGCGCGATCGCCGCCATCACCTGCCCCGACTGGCAATAGCCGCATTGGGGAACATCCAGACTGATCCATGCCTTCCGCACGGCATCGGCGATACGACCGGAGGCTCCCTCGATGGTGGTGACGGACTTGCCCGCGACATCCGCCATCTGGATCTGGCAGGAGCGGGTGGCCTGTCCTTCGATCCAGACTGTGCAGGCCCCGCACAGGGCCTGGCCGCAGCCGAATTTGGTTCCGGTAAGACCGATGACATCGCGGATGGCCCACAAGAGCGGCATGTCGCCTTCGACATTCACATCCTGCGCCAGTCCGTTCAACGTGAAGCGGATCATGAGCATACCTCGTGATGGATTGGAGCGCCGCAGTTCATGATGGAACGCGACGCAGGCCTGACGACGATACGCGGCCAATAGCCCAGCCTAGATGACATTGCGGTGACTTCAAGGCACGGCAGTCACATCAGGGCAGTTCTTTCAGGGAGCGGCAGCGGCGAAGGCAAACACGCCGGCGGGAACCTTGACCGGTTCTTCCACAACCGCAGGGACGGGAACTGCACCCAGGCGAAGCTGCTGGCTGGACAGGCGATTCATCAGCTTCATGTCGCGCACATCGATCTTGAAAGCGACATCAACCCAGGTCCGCGCGATCGTTTCCAGTTCGGCAAGCGTCGGCCCCTGCGCCAGCGCGAGCGCATAGCGCGTTGCCATTCGTCCGTGAAAGCCCTGCGACAGCGACGCGTTCACCCTATGCGCCGCCGACATGCCAAGACCCAGCGGCGTCAATTCGTCGATCAGC
>JANMFA010000420.1:0-2997 GCA_031377545.1 Hyphomicrobiales bacterium
TTCCCTCCTCATCCTGAGGTGCGATCCCCTTGGCGAGCCTCGAAGGACGCGCAATGCCAGTGCAGCAAAAGCAGGAGCAAGCCATGACCATCCGCATCACCCTCGCAGGAGCCACCGGCTGGGTTGGCCGGGCGCTCGTCGCCGCGATCACGCAATCATCCGATCTCAAGCTGGTGGCCGCCACTTCCCGCAGCCAGAAGGGACGTGATGCGGGTGAAGCCGCGGGCATCGCCGCCATCGGCCTGCCGCTCTCGGGCACGCTGGCGGAGGCACTGAATACACCCTCCGATGTCGTGATCGACTACACCAAGCCTGATTCCGTGAAACATCACACGCTGACGGCCCTGGCGCATGGTCGCCATGTGGTGATCGGTACGTCGGGTCTCACGGCAGAGGACTACGCCAAGATCGATATCGCCGCCCAGACCGCCGGCAAGGGCGTGCTCGCTGCCGGCAATTTCTCGATTACCGCCACCTTGCTGCGCCGTTTCGCGCTCGAAGCTGCGAAATATGTGCCGGATGTCGAGGTCATCGACTACGCCTCTGCCTCCAAGCCGGACACACCATCGGGCACGGGCCGCGAACTTGGCGAGTTGCTGAGCGAAATGCGCATGAAGGGTACCTCCAAGCCGGTGGCGGAGCTCGGTGGCGTGCGCGAGACACGTGGCGGCGCGATCGGCAGCGGTGTTCCGGTTCAGGTGCATTCGGTGCGGATGCCCTCGTTCGTCTTGTCCTGCGAGGCAATCTTCGGTGCGCCGGACGAGCGGCTGGTGATCCGCCATGACGCGGGATCTTCCGCCGCGCCCTATGTCGGCGGCACGTTGCTCGCCGCACGGCGGGTTAACAGCTTTGTGGGTTTGAAGCGCGGGCTCGATCACGTATTGGGGTGATCAGTCGTCGCGTTGAAAGTCTGCACCCTTGCCGCCCAAACCCCTCGCCGGACTCCGCGTCCTCGAACTCGCCCGCATCCTGGCTGGTCCCTGGGTCGGGCAAACGCTGGCCGATCTGGGCGCTGACGTCGTGAAGGTCGAGAGCCCGTCCGGCGACGACACGCGACAGTGGGGACCTCCCTTCGTGGAGGGAGCCAACGGCGAAAACCTTTCAGCGGCCTATTTCCATGCCTGCAACCGCGGCAAGCGCTCGATCGCGGCGGATTTCGGCAAGCCGGATGATCTTGCCATGGTGAAGCGGCTGGCGGCGCATGCCGATGTTCTGGTCGAGAATTTCAAGGTCGGCGGACTTGCGAAGTACGGGCTTGATGCCGCCAGCCTGCGCGCGGCTCACCCTCGGCTTGTCTATGCCTCGATCACGGGCTTCGGCCAGACCGGGCCTTATGCCGAAAGGGCCGGATACGATTTCATGATCCAGGGCATGGCGGGCGCGATGTCGATCACCGGCGAGGCGGACGGCTTGCCGCAAAAAGCGGGCTACGCCACCGCCGATATCTTCACCGGCATGTACACGTCGGTCGCGATCCTCGCCGCCCTGCGCCAGCGCGACGCAACCGGCGTGGGTGCCACCATCGATTGCGCCCTGTTCGAGGCGCAGACGGCCGTCCTTGGCAATCAGGCCCTGAACTACCTCACGTCCGGCAAGGTGCCGACGCGCATGGGCAATGCGCATCCCAACATCGTGCCCTATGCGGTCTTTCCCGCCAGTGACGGCCACATCATCCTTGCCACGGGCAACGACCGCCAGTTCAGGGATGCCATGGCGGCCATCCATGCACCGGAGATTGCTGCCGATCCCGCCTATGCGACGAACAAGGACAGGATTGCGCGCCGCGAAGAGATTTCCGCAAAGATCGCGGCGGTGACATCAAGACGTCCGCGCGATGCCATGCTTGCCCGCTTCGAGGCAGCGAAAGTCCCGGCAGGGCCGATCAACACCATCGCGGATGTGTTCGATGATCCGCAGGCGATGGCGCGGGGCATCAAGGTTGAACTTCCAGCGCCACATGCGAAGGGCGGGGTGATCCCGACGGTTCGCGGGCCGATTGTCATGGACGGCCAGCCGCTGGTGGCGGAACGTCCGAGTCCTGATCTGGATGGCGATCGGGAGAGTGTATTGGGTGACAAGGGGTGGGGTGGGTAATTGCGTTTCGCTTCTCCCTTGGGAGAAGCTGCCCGCCTTTTGGCGGGCTGATGAGGGTGAATCCCATAGTTCGGTGTTTTGCCCTCATCCGCCCCGCAACTGCGGGGCACCTTCTCCCGAGGGAGAAGGGGAGAGTTACCCCCGCAACCCTTCCTTCCTTACCCAATCCTCGGTCTTGTCGAAGGCTCGCGTGATGCGGTCGAACATCTCGTCCACCTCGGCGGCTGTGATGATCAGCGGAGGGCAGATCGCAATCGTATCGCCGATGGCACGGACGATGACGCCCTCCTGCTGGCCGAAGAACACGGCCTTGGGGGCCACGCCTTGCTTGGGCGCAAAGGCGCGCTTGGTCGCCTTGTCCGCCACCAGCTCCAGACCGCCCACGAGGCCAACGCCGCGCGCTTCGCCCACCAGCGGGTGATCCATCAATGCCCTCAGTCGCCGCTGGAACAGCGGTGTGAGTGCCTGCACATGGCCCACCGTGTTGTCGCGCGCGTAGATTTCCAGCGTCTTGTTCGCGACAGCGGCTGCGACAGGGTGGCCGGCATAGGTGTTGCCGTGGCCAAAGGTACCGATCTTGCGGCTCTCGTCGAGCATCGCCTGATACATATGCTCGGGCAGCAGCACGGCGGACAGCGGCTGATAGGCCGAGGTAATCGCCTTGGCGAGGCTCATCGTGTCAGGCTTCATACCCATGACGGGGGAGCCGAACATCTGGCCGAGCCGTCCAAAGCCGGTAATGACCTCATCGGCGATCAGCAGCACGTCGTATTTCGACAGCACGGCCCCGATCTTCTCGTAATAGGTCGCGGGCGGCACGATCACGCCGCCGGCCCCCATCACGGGTTCCGCAATGAAGGCCGCGACCGTTTCCGGCCCCTGCTCCAGGATCATCTCCTCAAG
>JANMFA010000482.1:0-3927 GCA_031377545.1 Hyphomicrobiales bacterium
TGAACTTCACCATGATGCATGATGACGGGCAGATGGCCGAGGATCTCGAAGAGGCGGATGTGGTGCTGGTCGGCATCAGCCGCACCTCCAAGACGCCGACGAGCATCTACCTTGCCAACCGCGGCATCAAGACCGCCAACATCCCGCTGGTGCCGGGCATCGAGCCGCCGCCGCAGCTGGAGCAACTGGTCAGGCCACTTGTCGTCGGCCTGGTGGCGAGCCCGGACCGCATCATCCAGATCCGGCAGAACAGGCTGCTGTCGCTCAATGTCTCGGAAAACACCGAATACGTCGACAAGGATTCGGTCTCGGATGAAATGGCAAAAGCCCGCCGTCTCTTCTCGAAGCACGACTGGCCGGTGATCGACGTGACGCGCCGTTCCATCGAGGAAGCCTCGGCCACGATCATCGAATGGTACAATGCCCGCAAGGCGACGCTGGTGGCGCAGTGAGCGCAGATTCCGCCCATCCGCTCTGGCTCGGCGACAAGCCGCTGGTGCTGGCATCGGGCAGCCGCACGCGGTTTGATCTGCTGGTGGCGGCGGGCATCCCGGTTGAGGTAATCAGGCCCGAGGTGGACGAGCGCGCGATTGCCGCGCCGCAGGAAAGGCGCGGCGTTGCTGCCGACCAGATCGCCAAGAGCCTCGCCCATGCCAAGGCGCTGTTTGTCGCCAGGAAGGCGCTCGGCCGCTATGTGCTGGGTGCTGACCAGACGCTGGCCTGTGGCACGATCATGCTGCACAAGCCGGTGGATCGCCAGTCCGCCGCACAGCAGCTCGCCTTTCTCTCGGGCCGGACACACCAGCTGCATTCCGCTGTCGTCATTGCCCGCACCAACAAGACCGTGGCGAGTTTTGTGGGCACCGCGAAGCTGACGATGCGCAAACTCTCGACTGCCATGATCGAGCGCTATCTCGATGGCGCGGGCGAATCTGTCCTCGACAGCGTTGGCGGTTACCAGCTCGAGCGGACGGGAATGCACCTTTTCCGCCGCATCAACGGCGAGCATTCGACGATTCTGGGCCTGCCGATGCTCGAGACGCTGGCCCGGTTCAGGACGCTGCGGCTTGTGGCGGAATAGGGCAGGGCCATGGTAATTCTCGGCCTGACTGGCTCCATCGGCATGGGAAAATCCACCACCGCGGCCATGTTCCGCGATCTTGGCGTGCCGGTCCATGATTCGGACGCCACTGTGCATCGGCTCTATTCCGGCGCGGCCGCACCCCTGATCGAGGCCGCCTTTCCCCGTGTCGTCGAGAACGGAACCGTCAACCGCACACGGCTTGGCCAATACGTTCTGGGGAATGCGGCGGCCATGCAGCGACTCGAGGGAATTGTTCATCCGCTGGTGCGCGATGAGGAGCGTTCCTTTCTCAAGACCGCCGCCGCCAGCCGTGCCGCCGTGGCTGTCATCGATATCCCCCTGCTGTTCGAAACGAAGGGCGAAAACCGGGTCGACGTGATCGTGGTTGTTTCGGCCCCGGCGGACATCCAGCGCCAACGCGTGCTCGCGCGCCCCGGCATGACAGCCGAGCGCTTCGGACAGATCCTCGCGCGGCAGATGCCGGATGCGGACAAGCGGCGCAGGGCGCATTTTGTCGTGGATACCGGCCACGGCCTGGAGCGCGCCCGGCAGCAGGTTCGTGATATCCTGCGTGCAACAGCCGGAATGACCGGCGCGATTCGGGCCTGATCATGCGCGAGATTATCTTCGACACGGAAACCACCGGCCTTAGCCCGCGCGAGGGGCATCGCCTCGTCGAGATCGGCTGCATCGAGGTGGAGAACCGTTTTCCCACGGGGCGGGTGTTTCACAAATACCTCAACCCGGAACGCGACATGCCGATCGAGGCCTTCGATATTCACGGGCTTTCAAGCGAGTTTCTGCGGAACAAGCCGCTGTTCGCGGCCATCGCCGATGAACTCTGGGACTTTCTCGATGGCGCACAGCTCGTGGCGCACAATGCCGGGTTCGACATGGGCTTCATCAACGCGGAGTTCGTTCGCGTGGGCAAGCCCGCGATCAGCCTGGAACGCGTGGTGGATACGGTGCAGCTCGCACGCCGCAAGTTCCCCGGCGCGAAAGCCTCGCTGGATGCGCTCTGCGACCGCTTTGGCATCAGCAATGCGCACCGTGTCAAACACGGAGCCCTGCTCGACGCCGAGATTCTGGCCGAGGTCTATTCGGAACTGCTGGGCGGCAAGCAGGCCGCGATGATGCTGGATTCACGCGCCCGGCCCCAATCCGGCTCGTCCCTGACCGCTGTTATGGCACCCCAGGCAAGGCCCGAGCCACTCATGCCTCTGCTGAACGAAACAGAGATAGCGGCCCATGCAGCCTTTGTCGCCGGCATGGGCGAGAAAGCGCTCTGGAACCGCTATATCAAGCGGCAGGAACGGGGCTGACCCTAATCGTCGCGCCGCGCGATCTTGGTGAACTTCTTCATCACGCGGTCGCGCTTCAGCTTCGACAGATGGTCGATGAAAAGCTTGCCATCGAGATGATCGATCTCGTGCTGCAGGCATGTCGCCAGCAGGCCATCCGCATCGATTTCCTCGATTTTCCCCTTGGTGTCCATGTAGCGCACCCGGACGGATGCTGGACGCTCGACCTTCTCGTAATAGTCGGGGATAGACAGGCAGCCTTCCTCGTAGGTGGACAATTCCTCCGACGCGGACAGGATTTCCGGGTTGAGATAGACGACAGGTTGCTTCGGCTCGTCCTTCTTGGCCAGGTCGATCACGACAGCGCGCAGCGGCACGCCGATCTGGATCGCAGCCAATCCGATGCCTGGCGCGTCATACATCGTCTCCAGCATATCCTCCGCGAGCTGCGCGATGTCCCGGCTGACCGAGAGGACGGGCTTCGACACAAGCCGCAGCTGGGTGTCGGGACTGATGAGGATGGGACGCAGAGCCATGGTGTTTCATGCCGGAGAGAGAACGAAGTTTCCTGTGAGCAAGCCCATATGGGCTTCGCGGCTTTCGGTCAATTGTTCCACCTTCGTTCGACTTTTTCCCGAAGGCGGGTTACACATCCGGCATGAACGAAACGGTCCTGATTCTCGGCCAGACGCCGGTCACCCTGCGTGATCTGATGATCGCGGGTGCCGCGATCGCCATGGTGCTTCTTGTCGCGCTGGTCTGGATGATGGCGCGGGCGAACACGGCGCGCGCGCTTGAAGCGGCGGCCAGCGCGGAACGCCAGCGCGAGATGGATGACAAGGTCGCCGCCATGAACCTGTTGCAGGCGGAACTGACGGTGCGTCTCTCAACGATGAGCGAGATTTTCGGCGGCGGTCAGAACGATATGGCCAGGGTCATGGGCGACCGGCTCGATTCACTGCGCGCCGCCATGGGTCAGAGTCTGATGCAGCAGAGCGAGAAGCAAAGTGAAAACCTCGGCAAGCTCAACGAGCGTCTCGCGGTGATCGATTCGGCACAGAAGAACCTGGCCGATCTCACGGGAGAGGTGCTGGCGCTGAAGGATATTCTCGCGAACAAGCAGTCGCGCGGCGCTTTCGGTCAGGGCCGCATGGAAGCGATCGTGCGCGACGGCCTGCCGCCCTCGGCCTATGAATTCCAGGCGACGCTCTCCAACCGTAACCGCCCGGATTGCGTGATACGCCTGCCCGGCGACGAGCGGTTGCTGGTGGTGGACGCCAAATTTCCGCTGGAGGCCTTCCAAGCGCTGGAGGTGGCGAAGGGGGATGACCAGCGCATTGTTCTGGCCGAGAGGCAGGTGCGCAATGACATCAGCCGGCACATCGGCGATATCGTGGAGCGCTATCTGATCCCCGGTGAGACGCAGGACATGGCCTTCCTCTTCATCCCGTCTGAGTCGCTCTATGCTACCATTGCCGACAAATTCGAGGACATCATCCAGAAGGCACACCGCGCCAAGATCATCATCGTCTCGCCCTCGCT
>JANMFA010000571.1:0-3113 GCA_031377545.1 Hyphomicrobiales bacterium
GGAAATCCGGCCCTGGCTTGAATTCCTCCGGGTGGTAGCGCTCCAGCGGTCCCGCGCCCACGATATGGCGCGCCAGCCGGATGGAATCGACCGCGACGCGGCGGTCTTCCGGCGTGCTGAGATAATGCGGATGGATCGACGGAGCAGCTTTCGGGTCGGTCGAGGCAAGACGCACGAAGCCCGTGCTCGTGGGCCGCAGGTTGCAGACACTGACGGTGAACGCTCCGAATGGATGCAGCGGCTCGCCGAACTTCTCGAGCGAAAGCGGCTGCACATGAAACTGCACGTTGGGCGTGTCATGCTCCGCTGACGACCGCGTGAAGCAGCCTAGCTGCGAGGGAGCCATGGTGAGCGGCCCCTTGCGCAACAATGCGTATTGCGCCGCCATCAGCCCGCGCTTGAACAGCGACTGATACTCGACATTCATCGTCCGGACGCCCTGGACCTTGTACATCGGGCGCAGTTGCAGATGATCCTGCAAGTTGGCACCCACGCCCGGAAGATCCACCATCACAGGAATGTTCAGCTCGCGCAAAGCCTCGCCCGGCCCAAGACCCGAGAGCTGCAGGAGTTTTGGCGTGGCGATGGCACCGCTGGAAAGGATGACCTCCCGCCCCGCCCTGACCGTCGCCTTGCCATTCCTGCCGGTGTACTCGACACCCACCGCCCGCTTTCCCTCGAAAACAATGCGCGTCGCCTCGGCATTCTTGATCAGGCGGAGATTGGGACGACTGAGAGCGGGCTTCAGAAAGCCCCGCGCGGCGCTCCAGCGGCGACCATTCTTCTGGTTGACCTGGAAATAGCCCACACCTTCGTTGGACCCGGTGTTGAAATCCGCCGTGGCGGGAATGCCCCTCTCCTGTGCGGCGGCGATGAACGCATCGAGAATTTCCCAGCGCATGCGCGGCTGGTCCACACGCCATTCACCGCCTGCACCGTGGTCGACGGAGGCCCCGGCGAAATGATCCTCCTGCCGCATGAACAGCGGCTTGACATCGTCCCAGCCCCAGCCATCGAGGCCGAGCTGTCGCCAGCCGTCATAATCCGCCGCCTGGCCGCGCATGTAGATCATGGCGTTGATCGCCGAACATCCGCCTATGACCTTGCCGCGTGGATAGTTCAGTGCCCGGCCATTGAGACCCGCTTCAGGATCGGTTTTGTACATCCAGTCCGCCCGGGGATTGCCGATGGCGAAGAGATATCCCACCGGGATATGGAACCAGATCCAGTTGTCATCGCCCCCCGCTTCCAGCAGCGCGACCGTTTTGGTCGGATCGGCGGACAGCCGGTTGGCGAGCACGCAGCCCGCCGAACCCGCACCGACGACGACGTAGTCGAAGGTCTCTGATGCCACCGCCGGGGCAGCCATGTCAGCCGCCCACGCCCATTGCAGCCAGCGCCGCCATGTTGAGCAGGTCCGTGTCCTTGGCACCCATCGAGACAATCTGCACCGGTTTGTCGAGGCCGATCAGCAACGGGCCAATGACAGTGGAGCCGCCCAGTTCCTGCAGCATCTTGGTGGCAATCGCAGCGGAATGGAACGCCGGCATCACCAGCACATTGGCCGGACCCGTGAGGCGGCAGAAAGGATACTGCGCCATGATCTCGGGATTGAGCGCCACATCGGCACCCATCTCGCCATCATACTCGAAATCGACCTTTTGCCGGTCCAGGATCTCGACCGCTTCCTGCACCCGCTTCGAGCGCTCGGCCTCGGGATAGCCGAAGGTCGAGAACGACAGGAGCGCCACGCGGGGCAGGTATCCAAGGCGCCGGGCCGCACCTGCCGCCTCGATGGCGATTTCTGCCAGCTCCTCGGCGGTCGGCATTTCGTGAACAGCGGTATCGGCCACCAGCACCGTGCGCCCCCGCGCGATCACGATGGACACGCCGATCATCCTGTGGCCGGGCTTCTGGTCGATCACGCGGGTGACATCCTCCAGTGCCACGGAATAGTTGCGGGTCAGGCCCGTCACCATGGCATCGGCATCGCCGGTCGCGACCATGGCCGCACCGAAATGGTTGCGGTCCTGGTTGATCAGGCGCTGGCAGTCGCGGAAGAGATAGCCTTTCCGCTGGAGACGATCATACATGTACTGAGCATAGGCCGAGTTGCGCTTCGACAGGCGCGCGTTGTGGATCTCGATCCCGTCCTTGATCTCGACGCCTGCCGCCTCGGCGGCTTCCCGGATGCGCTCCTCGCGACCCACGAGGATGGCGGTACCAAGACCCTGAGTGCTGTATGTGACAGCCGCGCGGATCACCGCCTCCTCCTCGCCCTCGGCGAACACCACACGCTTGGGACGGCGCTGCACCTGTTCGAAGACGCGCGCCAGCACGCCCGCGACCGGATCGCGCCTTGCATGCAGCGCACGACGATAGGCCTCGATATCGGGGAGCGGCTTGCGGGCCACACCCGACTCCATAGCGGCCTGAGCCACGGCAGAAGAAATCGACGCCATCAGGCGCGGATCGAAAGGGGCGGGAATGATATAGCCCTTGCCGAACTTGGGCCGTGCGCCGCCATAGGCTGCGGCAACCTCGTCCGGCACGTCCTCGCGTGCCAGTTCGGCAATGGCATTGGTCGCCGCGACCTTCATCTCCATGTTGATCGCGGTGGCGCGGACATCCAGCGCTCCGCGGAAGATGAAGGGAAAGCCCAGCACGTTGTTCACCTGGTTGGGATAATCCGAGCGCCCGGTCGCGATGATCACGTCATCGCGCACGGAATGGGCGTCCTCCGGCGTGATCTCAGGATCAGGGTTGGCCATGGCGAAGATGATGGGATTGGGTGCCATGGTCTTGACCATTTCCTTGGTCAGCGCACCCTTGGCGGAAAGACCGAAGAAAATGTCCGCTCCGTTCATGGCATCGGCCAGTGTCCGCGCCTTGGTCTTGGCGGCATGGGCGGATTTCCACTGGTTCATGCCCTCGGTACGGCCCTGATAGATCACGCCCTTGGTGTCGCACAGCAGCACGTTCTCCGGCGCAAAACCCATGGCCTTGACGAGGTCAAGACAGGCGATGCCCGCCGCGCCCGCACCATTCACCACGAGTTTCGTCTGCTTGACGTCGCGACCGGTCAGCAGCAGCGCATTCATCATTCCCGCGGC
>JANMFA010000589.1:0-1668 GCA_031377545.1 Hyphomicrobiales bacterium
CCTCGTGGTGCTGGGCTACATGCACGCCAAGATGGCGAAGGTGGCGCTCGACAAGCTGAAGGCAGGTGCCAACGGTTCCACCGAGCGCATGAACGCCAAGCTGGTCACGGCGCGCTTCTTCATGGAGCGCTCACTGCCCGAAGCCGCCGCCCACGTCGCCCGCATCCAGACGGGTGCGGACATGACGATGGCGTTCACGGCGGAGCAGTTCTGATCGAAGGGCATGGAGTTCGAGTGGGACAAGGCAAAGGCTAACGCCAATTTTGACAAGCATGGCGTTGCATTTCGTGTCGCTGCGCTCATGTTTGACGGAAGACCTGTCCTGACGCTTCGATCCGACCGGGATGGCGAAGTTCGCTTTCGAACGATCGCGGTAATCGCCACAACTGCTTTCACGGTGATCTGGACACAGCGCGGGAATATCATCAGGGTTATTTCGATCAGAAGGGCGCGGGCCAATGAAGAGCGAGCACATCGTGCGCTACACGGCAACTGACATCAAACAGCAATCGCAGAGCGCAAGCGATGGCATCGACTGGACCAGAGTCAACGCCATCACCGAGCTTGAATTGGATTCGCTGATCGCAACAGACCCTGACGATGATGGCAGCGTCATACCCGAAAATGCTACAGTGCTAGGTACAGTTCGCCTGAACTTGCCGCTTTTCCTGGCCAAGGAACTGCCTGCCTCCGGCCCGGAGCGTGACCGGGAAGTCAGCCGGATCGTTGCAGCGCATCTAAAACGCAAAACGGCTCGACCACGAAAAGCTGGCTGAGCGATAAAAACAACGGGAGGATTTTCACAATGGCCGAAGCCTACATCTACGATCACGTGCGCACCCCGCGCGGCAAGGGCAAGGCCGATGGGTCGCTGCATGAAGTCACCGCCATCGAGCTTGGCAGCCAGACGCTGAAGGCGATCAAGGCGCGCTCCGATCTTGATGTCACGCTTGTGGAAGACGTTGTCTTCGGCTGTGTCGATCCTGTTGGCGAAGCTGGTGCGGACATTGCCCGCACAGCAGCGCTGAAAGCAGGTTATGGCACGACCGTTCCTGGCATCCAGATCAACCGTTTCTGCGCCTCCGGCCTCGACGCAGTGAACTTCGCTGCGGCCCAGGTGATGAGCGGCAACAAGGAGCTTGCCATCGGCGGCGGCGTCGAGAGCATGAGCCGGGTCGGCATGGGCGCATCCGGTTTCGGCATCGCGGTTGATCCATCCGTTGCCATCGACACCTATTTCATGCCGCAGGGCGTGGCGGCGGACCTGATCGCCACCAAGTTCGGCTTTTCGCGTGATGACGTCGATGCCTATGCCGTGCAGTCGCACAAGCGTGCCCATGCGGCCTGGGAGAAGGGTTACTTCAACAATTCCGTTATCCCCGTGAAGGACATCAACGGCCTCACCATTCTGGGCCGTGACGAAACCATCCGCCCCGGTGCCGACATGCAGGGGCTGGCATCGCTGAAGGCCGCCTTCGCCATGATGGGCGAGCAGGGCGGCTTCGACGCGGTCGCGACCTATGCGCATCCTGATGTCGAGTTCGTCAATCATGTGCATCATGCCGGCAATTCGTCCGGCATCGTCGATGGCGCGGCGGCCGTGCTGGTCGGGTCGAAGAAGGCCGGCAAGGCCATGGGCAAGGCTCCCCGCGCCCGCATCCGTGCCTA
>JANMFA010000590.1:0-4373 GCA_031377545.1 Hyphomicrobiales bacterium
CTCCCGACCCTGCGCTTTGCTCCGGGCCACCCTCCCCACAAGGGGGAGGGATGAAGGGGCTGCGGCTCAGATCGGTGACGTAGAACCAAACCGGGGAACGCTTCCACTATCTGGAGCGGAGCGTTTGCGAGAGCAGAAGAAGCCGGTAGCTGTTCTCGCTCTGCCGACAAGTTTTGGCGCGGAAAGCATGGTAGGAAATACTGCAATACTCATTGCTGGATTTCGGTCACGTGGAAAGCGCACCAATATCCGCGCTCACGCCGCCACCTTCGGCTTCCGCGTCATGTCCCGACGCCCCGCCAGCAGACCCTCAATCGAAATATCCTCATCCAGTGCATTCCAGTGCAGGCCTGTGCGGCTCATTTCGACCTTCTCGCGTTCGGCGGGCTTGGCCTTGAGCAGGCGCGGATACCACGCCAGCGGAATGCCAAGGGTGCGACCGTCGGTCAGTTCCACCCACATCGTGTCCGCGTCGAATCTGACGCTAGTTGCTGAAATGGTCATGCCAGACACTTTCGATCAATTTGGCCCTGCGTTCAACCATTCTGACGATTCTCGCCAAGCAAAAGCCGCAACCTTCGGCCGATTGATTGTCATCCCCGGCCGGAGCGCAGCGGAGGGGAAGGGGATCCAGTCTTGCGATGCCTGCAACAGCGGAAACGCCGCAAATCTGGATCCCCTTCCCGAGGGCCACGAGGCCCTCGCCGGGGATGACAAAGTCCTCAATGCCGGAAATGCCTCACCCCCGTCATCACCATCGCCAGCCCGGCCCTGTCCGCAGCGTCAATCACCTCACCATCCCGCATCGATCCCCCAGGCTGGATCACCGCCGTCGCCCCGGCCTCCGCCGCCGCCAGCAAGCCATCCGCAAACGGGAAGAACGCGTCGGAAGCCACGACTGATCCCTTCGCCATGCTCTCGCCAAGGCCCAGCGCCTTTGCCGCTTCCATGGCTTTCCACGCCGCGATGCGCGAGCTGTCCACCCGGCTCATCTGGCCCGCGCCGATGCCCACGGTCGCGCCCGCCTTCGCATAGACGATGGCGTTGGACTTGACGTGCTTGGCCACGCGGAAGGCGAAGCGCAGGTCGGCGAGTTCGGGCTCCGTCGGCGCGCGTTTCGTCACCACGCGCAGCTCCATGTCATCCACCACGGCGTGGTCGCGGTCCTGCACCAGCAGGCCGCCCGCAACGGAGCGGACAATCTTGCCCTTGCTGCGCGGATCCGGCAGGCCGCCGGTGATGAGCAGGCGCAGGTTCTTCTTGGCCGCCACGATGGCTCGGGCTTCGTCCGTGGCGTCCGGCGCGATGATCACCTCGGTGAAGATTTCCACGATGGCGCGCGCCGCATCGGCGTCGAGCGTCTGGTTCAGCGCCACGATGCCGCCGAAGGCGGAGACGGGATCGCAGCGGAGTGCCTTTTCGTAAGCTTCGAGGAGCGTTCGCCCCTCGGCGACGCCGCAGGGATTGGCGTGCTTGATGATGGCGACGGCTGCGGTGCGCGCGGGGTCGAATTCCGCGACGAGCTCGAACGCCGCATCGGTGTCATTGACATTGTTGTAGGACAGCTGCTTGCCCTGCAGCTGCCGCATGGTGGCGACGCCGGCCCGCCGGTCGGGACCGTGATAGAAGCCCGCCGATTGATGCGGGTTCTCGCCGTAGCGCATGGCTTCCGCCAGCGTGCCGCCAAAGGCGCGGAAGGCGGGGGTGTCCTCGTTCAGTTCGGCCGCAAACCAGTTGGAAATCGCGGCGTCATAGGCCGCCGTGCGGGCATAGGCCTTCTGCGCGAGCCTGCGGCGCAAGGTCAGCGTCATCTGGCCGTCGTTGGCATCAAGATCGGCCAGCAGCGTCTGGTAATCGCCCGCATCGACGATCACGCCGACATCGGGGTGGTTCTTGGCCGCCGCGCGGATCATGGCCGGGCCGCCGATGTCGATGTTCTCGATGCAAGTGTCGTAATCGGCCCCCTTCGCCACGGTCGATTCGAAGGGGTAGAGATTCACCACGAGCAGATCGATGGGCTGAATGCCATGGGCGAACATCGCGGCCTGATGCTCGGGATTGCTGCGGATGCCCAGCAGCCCGCCATGCACCTTGGGATGCAGCGTCTTCACCCGGCCATCCATGATCTCGGGAAAACCCGTGACCTCCGAGATATCGAGCACGGGTAACCCGGCATCGGCCAGCGTCTTGCGCGTACCGCCGGTGGAGATCAGCTCCACACCCCTGGCCGAAAGCGCTGCGGCGAATTCCAGCAGGCCAGTCTTGTCGGAAACGGAAAGAAGCGCTCTGGCGATGCGGCGCAGATCTGTGGGCATGAACGGAGTCCGGTGCTGTCAAAACGGGATTTGCGGCTCGGTATCACGCCCGCACGCGATACAACATCACCGATTTGCGGTTTTCCGGAACGACCATGCAACACTGGCATGCGCGCCGGTGTTGGCGGCAATGACGATCTGCTCCGAGCGCCGCAACCCTTCGGTGCTGGCGAAGAACACCGTTTCCTCGACGCCAAGATCAAGACCACCCGCCTCGAACGCCCAGACCACGCGGTTGGGCAGGGTCAGCACCACGCTTTTCCGATCAGCGCGCAACGCCGCCTTGACCAGCGGATGGAGGTGAAAACGGATCGTGAAATCGAGTTCCGCGCGCTGCTGGACCGGCTTGAGCACATCATCGCCCTCGAGGCTTGCGCCATCGGAGGACAGCGCCAGCCGCCGTTCGTGGATGACCCCGAAGGGCTTGCGGTAGCCATCGTGATCGACCCCGATCAGCGTGCCCTCCGGGCTGTCCGCCCGCTGCAGATGCACCGCCTTCACCCCTGACGTGAACTGCTCGCCGACCAGCGCCTTCATGGCGGAGGTGCGGGTGAAACGGCCGATGGATTCGTCCTGGACGATCAGGGTGGAATGCGCCGCCGTGAGGCGGGAATAGTGCAACAGCTCCGGCCGGTGGGCGGGGGGCGCGCCGCAATTGACCACGATGCGGCAGGAATCGGCAGAAAACTCGAACGCCGCCGGAGCCGCATGGGCGCGGGCGGCCAGCGGCGGAGAGGGCGCTGCGGCCGCATCCACCAGCAGCACGGATCCCGCATGTTCCGCCCGCTGATAGCCGGTGTAGGGCGCATTCAGGGGCGCGGGCGCCATGATGTCGTCCTGCGCCAGAACTGCCGCGACAAAATCCGCGCGCGTCGCGCCCATGCCGTTGAACAGGGCGATGGCTCCGTCGGCATGGCGCAGCATGCGCACCATCGGCATCATCCGGTCGATCGCCGCCACGATCGGCTGCGGCGTCTGGATCCGCCGCCACAAGAAGGCCAGCTTCAGCGGCAGGAGATCGAGCAGCAGGTTGATGACGACCTGCGGGTTGCGACTGACATGGCCGCCATCCGAGAAGATCTGCGCATCCAGCAGGTTGCACAGTTGCGTGGCGGCTTCCTTGAGGTCCGCATCGGCCTCGGCGGAACTGAGCGCGTAATAGGTCAGCGCGACCTGGATCATCAGCTTGAGCTCGGTGTCCGGCACAGCCCGCTTGGCCCGCCGCAGCCTTGCTGCATCCGCCGCGACCGCTTTGACGAACGAGCGGTAGAACGCCTGATCGGCGCCATGCAGCAGCAGCGGACTCTGGCTCAGCCACGAGACCACGCGGCGCGCCACCACATCTGGCCGTCCGGCGACGGTGTTGGAGAAGACCTTCTGCCCGCTGATCCAGTCCTTGACCAGGGCACAGCCATTGGCCCGCGAGAGGGCAGATTCGGTGGCCCGCAGGTGCCGAAGCCAGCCAAACCCGTGCAGTTCCACAGCGAAAGCTTCGGACGGTGGCTCCAGCTCGAAGGGCGAGCGGCCGTGCGTTTCCAGCAACTTGCCCGCAAGCTTCAGCTGTCCGGCATAGAATTCAGCGGCAATCGTGGGGTCGGACGTCCGGATATCCTGTGGCGCGATCAGCAGCTTCTGGGGAATGCGCGGCCCGAAGGGCGACAGCAGCCGCGCAGCCTGGGCCGCGACGCGCCTGACACCCTGGCGCGCAGCAACCCCCGCGAACGCCCTGTCGGACAAACCTCCCCTGATCCCCAAACCCATGACCCTTCAGACCAACGACACGCCAGACTGCCTGCCCGCGAGCGATTACCGTAGCCGCTATAGCGCATCACGGACAAGACGTGCGGCAAAAAAGCCGTCCATTCCTGCCAGTCGGTCCGCCTCGTTTGGCCAATGGCATGGCAGGCAGCGCAGATCGCCCTGCGGACTGATAAACCCGCCGTCACCGCCGGTTTCTTCCGCCGCAACCGGATCGCGCCGGAACTGGCTGTTTCTGGCGAGGAACCGGTCGATCTGGGTCTCGCCTTCTTCCGGCTCAAGCGAGCAGGTGGCATAGAC
>JANMFA010000621.1:0-3797 GCA_031377545.1 Hyphomicrobiales bacterium
GGGTGCCAGCCCCGGAACGATGATCTCCGTTTCCATCGACACCGAAGCCGAGCCGCCAAACTGTTTCAGTCTCGGAAGAACTTGCGCCTCGATGAAGGCGTTCAAGCGTCCCGGGATCTCATCTTCATCCAGCCCCGGAACGCCGCGGAACTCCCAATGGATCCGGCATTCCTTCGCCGTGATGTTGCGGGCCGTGCCGCCGGTGATCGTTCCGACATGCACCGTTGTATAGGGCGGATCAAAGCGACCCGTCGGATCGCCGCGCGTAATGATGTCGTCGAAAATCCGTTCGAGTTCCGCCACAATCATTGCGCCACCGCTGATCGCATTGACGCCGTTGCGCGGACTTGAGGAATGCACCTCGAAACCGTGAACGGTGGTGAAGAACGAGGCTACGCTCTTGTGCGCGTCTGCCACCTGCATTGAGGTGGGTTCGCCCACGATGACAGCCCCGGGCATTGGCAGGTCGATGCCCATTCTGGCAATCACATCCATCACACCAAGACAGGTTGTTTCCTCATCATAGGACAGGAGAACATGGACCGGTCGCTGCAACGGCAGAGACATCAGTTCGGGTGCCAGAGCGAGACAAACGGCATCGAACCCCTTCATGTCGCATGATCCGCGCCCGTAAAGGCGTGTCCCTTCGCGGCGCAGGCTGAACGGATCGGTTGTCCAGGCCTGTCCCACCACTGGTACGACATCGGTATGCCCCGAAAGCACGACTCCGCCATCGACCATGGGGCCGATTGTGGCGTAAAGCGCCGCCTTGTCGCCCCTGGCATTGGGTGCAATCACGAAGGGGATGGCGTGACTGGTCAGATACTCCGACACAAACTCGATCAGTGGCAGATTGGATCTGTGGCTCACCGTATCAAATGCAACCAGATGTTCGAGCAGTTCGATGGATGACAGTGCCTTCGGGGAGCGAGGCTGAAGCGTCATGAATACCTGCGTCAGTTGAGGATGCGGCGCGATGCAGGAATATCAAGCGAGAAGGCAGGGATATCAATCAGGAAGGTTCCGCCCTCCTCACCAATCATGGTGTACTGGCCCGTCATGAAGCCATCGGGTGTATCCAGAGGACAGCCTGACGTGTAGCGAAAGCTCTCTCCCGGCCCGATGATCGGCTCTTCACCCACGACACCCTGGCCCT
Source organism: Hyphomicrobiales bacterium (assembly GCA_031377545.1). Classification (GTDB taxonomy): domain Bacteria; phylum Pseudomonadota; class Alphaproteobacteria; order Rhizobiales; family Beijerinckiaceae; genus JADCCX01. The sequence continues at coordinate 1,157 of JANMFA010000621.1, forward strand.
TGACCTCGTGCCTCTGTCCCCTGCCATCCGTGATGATCCAGTGTCGGCGCTTAAGTTGGACGGATTTTTGACTGCGGTTCTCGATCTCGACCGTATATGTCCAGAAAAATTGGCTGTTCCGGGGATCCGACCTTTCCGCCATATACTGGGGCTCGACGGTCACAGCAATGAAATGGGTCACGGCCTGATACATCGTGTCGGTACCTCGAACCGGTCCCGCAGCCAAGGCAATGAGGACGCGGGCTGTTAAAATCTTGGTGATGCCTCGCTGATCGATACGCAGGCCTCGACAACGCGTGCTAGGCCGTGGCGAGCGGAGCGTCAATTGGCGTCCGCCCGAGAATCGCTGTGAACTCTGAAAGGAAAGACCATGCTCGACGGCGCAATTCGCCGACGGATTGATCCGTTTCTCGACATGATCGGCCGTCGCCTCGCCGCGGTTGGCCTGAAGGCAGATCAGGTGACGTTCGCAGGATTTGTGATCGGAATGGGCTGCGCCGCCGCGATCGTGGCGAAACATGATGCAATCGCGTTGTTGCTGCTCGTGCTGGGTCGTCTCGCGGATGGTCTGGACGGTTCCATTGCGCGGGCAACCCGGGTCACGGATCGTGGCGGCTTTCTCGACATTGTGCTGGACTTCATGTTCTACGGTGCCGTTCCGCTGGCTTTCGCCCTGCGTGATCCCGCCGTGTTCGCCGTACCAGCGGCGGTGCTGCTTGCCTCATTCTACGCCAACGGGGCATCCTTTCTGGCATTCGCAGCCATGGCCGCAAAACGCGGCATCAAGCCGACGCAGGTCGGCAGTAAGTCGCTCCATTTCACGACCGGTCTCGCGGAAGGCACGGAAACGATTGCGTTCTTTGCCGCCTTTTTGCTGTTTCCGAACTGGTTCGGGGCGCTCGCCTACCTCTTCTCCAGCCTTTGCATGATCACCTGCCTGTCCCGAATAGTGCTGGCCTGGCGTGTTTTCGGCGTGGATGACTGAGGGAAAACCACCTCTGCCGCTTGGCATGCCGGTCCGCTTGCCATAGCCAACAGGTAAAGAGTGCAGGGGTGAGAGCAATGAGCGGCGAGAACACGAACGGCCTCCTGCCGCGTCAGGGCGTCGTTGCGCTCGTGGAGAGCGGAGCAATCCGGGCGGCGACACCTGTCCTGGACAACCAGTATCAGCCTGCCAGCCTCGATCTGCGTCTGGGGACAAGGGCTTATCGGCTGAGAGCGAGCTTCCTTCCAGCCAAGGGCACCACAATAGAACGTCGGCTTGCGACCATCGCACTGCATGAAATCGATATATCGCAAGGGGCTGTACTCGAGCGCGGCTGCGTCTATCTCGTCAAGCTCCAGGAAGAACTGTCACTGCCCGCCGATGTTGCCTGCTCCACCAACCCCAAGAGCAGCACGGGTCGTCTCGATGTTTTCAGCCGGGTGATCTCGGATGCCGGCAGTGAATTTGACCGGGTCCCCGCAGGTTACCACGGCCCGCTCTATGCCGAGATATCACCCCGCACCTTCAGTGTTGTGGTGCGCGCAGGGTCACGCCTCAACCAGGCGCGGTTTCGGCGTGGAGAAGCGATGATCAATGACGCTGACCTCCTGGCCCTGCACCGGCGCGAAGCGCTGGTTGACGATGAGGCCAATATCGAGGCGGGGCTAAAACTCTCGGTGGATCTGCGCGGCCAGTCCTCGCATGGCGTGATTGGCTATCGCGCCCAGCGCCACACGGATGTGATCGACGTCGATTCCGTCGGGCGTTACGAGATCGCAGATTATTGGGAGCCGCTTTACATCCGCAGCAGTGGCGAGCTGATCCTTGATCCGGGACAATTCTATATCCTGGCCTCCCGCGAAACCGTGCATATCCCATCATCCGTGGCGGCGGAGATGGTTCCGTTCGATCCCGTCGTTGGTGACTTCCGTGTGCACTACGCCGGCTTTTTTGATCCCGGCTTTGGCAGCGCGCGGGCGAACGGCTCGCGTGCGCGCGCGGTCCTTGAAGTGCGGTCTTTCGAGGTGCCGTTCACTCTGGAGCATGGCCAGACCATCGGCAGGCTGGTTTTTGAGCGGCTGACCGACGAGCCCGACACGTTGTACGGTGGAAAGCTCGGGTCAAACTATCAGTCGCAGGGATTGCGTCTCAGCAAACACTTCCGCCATATTTGAAACGGTCGCGTGCTCTGTTCGGGGGGGGCGAATGCAAGATCCTTGAAAATGCTCCGATCTGCAATCAACCAATCAGAATCATTCAATTACTAGAGTGTTAATAAGAATATAAGAATAAAAAATCATCATCCATTCGATTGATGGGCGCAAAGACTATACTATTTGGCGCATGATATATTTGAAAGCAGATTTGGAAAGTTGCTGATTTTCTTTTTTGTTAACCAGAATTGCTGACAGAAGCGATTATCTTCAGGTTATTGGATCAAATTAACCACGGCGCAACTGATGGCGGATATTCTCCTCCTCGGTTCTGATCGATCCAGCAAGGAGCGACAGGAAACCACCAGTGGAGCAAGGAGTATCACCATGAAGTCTCTCTTTACACGTTTCGTCAAGGACGAGTCCGGTGCAACGGCTATCGAGTACGCTCTGATCGCCGCCGTCATCGGCCTGGGCATCCTCACCGGCGCCCAGACCCTCA
>JANMFA010000628.1:0-9009 GCA_031377545.1 Hyphomicrobiales bacterium
GTTGGCCACGACCTCGTCGATGCCCAGATCATCCATGGCCTGGCGCACGTCGAGATAGCTCTTGCCGATGCTGATGATGCCAAGCCGGGGGCTCTTGCCGCCTGAAATCACGACACGGTTCAGCCGGTTGGCACGGATGAAGGCCACCGCGGCAGCGCGCTTGAACTCGTGCAGGCGGGCCTCCTGCACGAGCATGTCCAGCTCATAGCGGATATTGAGGCCATCCGGCGGCATCTGGAAATCCTGGGGGATGACAATCTTCACCCGATCGATGGAGCCATCGACAGATGCGGTTGATTCCACATTCTCCTTGACGCACTTCAACGCTGTCCAGGTTCCGGCAAAGCGGGACAACGCGTAGCCGTAAAGGCCATAATCCAGCATTTCCTGCACGCCGGCCGGATTCAGGATCGGGATCATCGTATCGACGAAATTGAATTCGGTCTGATGCGCGACCGTCGAGCTTTCTGCTGTGTGGTCGTCACCCATCAATGCCAGAACGCCGCCGTTCCTGGACGAACCCGCTATGTTGGCGTGCCGGAACACATCCGTCGTGCGGTCCACGCCAGGGCCCTTGCCGTACCAGAGGCCGAAGACACCGTCGTACCGGCCTTCGCCGCTCAGTTCCGCCTGTTGCGTCCCCCAGCAGGCCGTCGCCGCCAGTTCCTCGTTGAGGCCGGGCTGGAACACGATATCGGAGGCCGAAAGCTGCTTCTTCGAACGGAACAGCTGCTGATCAAGACCCCCAAGCGGTGATCCACGATAGCCGGAGACGAAACCCGCCGTATTCAGGCCTGCCGCCCTGTCACGGGCCTTTTGCATGAGAAGCAACCGGACGATGGCTTGCGTGCCATTCAGGAAGACCTGCTTCTTTGACAAGTCATACTTGTCGTCAAGCGACACGTCACGCAGCGCCGAGACTTCAGCCATGCAATGGACCTCCTCCGTGCCCGGCCAGCGGGCGGTCCGAAACCGATGGCTTCCTCAAGCCACCTATATATGTCAGTAATACTGACATATTGGAAAGCGCTGGTCAAATCAGCGCCGTATTCCCGTTCCACAGACTGTGCCTATATCCAGCCTGCGCCGCAAGTTTGGCGACTGATGAAATTCCCTGCTAGAATTGATCCATGCTGCTTCGAACTCTCGCTCTCGCCACGTCCCTTGCCATTCTGCCATCGCTGGCGGCGGCACATCCCCATGTCTTCGTCGCGGCCAAGGCCGAGATCATCTACGACGGCCAGGGCAATGTGCTGGGCATCAACCATGTATGGACCTTTGACGAGAGCTACTCGGCGTTCGCGACCATGGGGTTCCAGAAGGACAAGGACGGCAAGTTCGATGCCGCGAAACTGGCCGAACTCGCCAAGGTGAATGCCGAGTCGCTCAGTGATTTCGGCTACTTCACGGAAGGAAAGTCCGCCGGGAAAAAGGTCGCTTTTGCCAGCCCGCAGAACTATCGCATCGAGCAGAACGGCGAGGCTTTGACCCTGTTCCTCACCTTGCCGCTGAAAACCCCCACGCCCGGCAAGACGTTCAGTATCGACGTGGGCGATCCAACCTATTTCGTTGCTTTCGCGTTCGATGACGCGAAGGATGCCGTTGTCCTGTCGAAGGCCCCGGAGGGCTGCGCCGTGACAATTCGTCGTCCCAGTCAGGGTGACCTTTCAAACTATGCCAAGCTCTCGGATCAGATGTTCCAGCAACTCGCCGGCAAGAATCCGGAAGTCGCCGGTGCTTTCAGCAACCGGGCGATCGTGGCGTGCCCTTGAAGGTTGTTGGCGTCCCTGGTCGAGCGCAGCGAGGGATTCGGGATGACATTGTCCCTGCCATCGCGACCTTGCTTTTGTTGTTCCTCGTCACCTTTCCCGCACTCGCCCAGCCCCAGAATCCCTTCTCCCTTGGCGGGCTGGAAGGTGCTGGCGGACGTCCATCGTCTGGCATCTCGGCCTGGCTGCTTGCACAGCAGGCGGAATTCACCCGCGCCATGACCATCGCAGCACGCGCCATCAAGACAGACTGGACCGCACTCTGGAGCCTCATCGGCCTTGCGTTCGCCTATGGCGTTTTCCATGCGGCTGGGCCCGGGCATGGCAAGGCGATTGTTGCGTCTTATGTCGTCGCCAACGAAAATGCCCTCAAGCGAGGTGCGCTGGTGGCGGTTCTCGCCGCAGCATTGCAGGGCATCGTCGCGGTGGTGCTGGTAGGCGTCATTGCTCTCCTCCTGGGTGGCACTCGCCAGATGATGACGGGTGCGGTGAACTGGATCGAGACCTTGAGCTATGCAGGCATCGCAGCCTTTGGCCTTTGGCTTCTGATGCGCAAGCTGGCGGGGTTGTGGTCGCTCTGGACGGGCAAAACCAGCGCCCTCTCGAGTCATGAGCATTTTCATATGCCCGGACCGGACCAGGTTGTGCGCTGGTCTTTGAAGGAAGCCGGGGCGGCAATCTTCGCAGCTGGTCTGCGCCCATGCTCCGGCGCACTGCTCATTCTCATTTTCACACTGTCACAGGGCGTGTTCTGGGCAGGCATTGCTGCTGTTGCTGCCATGTCGACGGGCACAGCCATGACGACAGCCGGTGTCGCCGCGCTCGCGGTCTATTTCAAGGGCACCGCCATACGTCTGGCATCCGGGCGCGGCATGACAGCGCTGTGGCTTCTGCGCGGACTTGAGGTCTTGGCGGCTCTGGCAGTCATGCTTCTGGGGCTGGCGCTGCTGAGCGGGCATTGGGCCAGCGTGGGAGGAGCCTAGCGTATTCCTTCCTTTTGCCCTTGCGGGAGAGGGAAGAGAGTCATCACTCTTTCCTGGAGTGCAACAATTCTTCGCTTTACCCCTCACTATGGCAATGAACTGTTTTGCCCTAAGGAAGCGTCATTGCATTCCCCGAGGAGGGTTCCATGGCCAACACCGACAACTCCGTCATTTCCGTCAAGGGCGTGCTCAAGCCCCGCTTCGATGAGATCCTGTCCACCGAAGCGCTGCTGTTTGTCGCCGATCTGCACAAGCGCTTTGACGCCACCCGCAAGCGGTTGCTTGCCATCCGCGCCGAGCGGCAAAAGCGCTTTAACACGGGCGAGACGCCGGATTTCCTGGCGGAAACGAAACATGTCCGCGATGGACAATGGAAAGTGGCCAAGATTCCGGCCGATCTGCTCGATCGCCGTGTTGAAATTACCGGCCCGACCGACCGCAAGATGGTCGTCAACGCACTGAACTGCGGCGCCAAGGTCTTCATGACCGATTTCGAGGATGCCAATTCCCCGACCTGGACAAATTGCGTCGAGGGCCAGATCAACCTGAAGGACCGCTGGGACGGCAAGCTTGATTTCACCGATGCCACCTCTGGCAAGGCCTACAAGCTTGGCCCCAACCCGGCTGTCCTCATGGTGCGCCCGCGCGGCTGGCACCTGATGGAAGAGCATGTGACGGTCGATGGCGAGGCCGTTTCCGGCGGTCTCTTCGATTTCGGCATGTATGTCTTCCACAACGCGAAAAAGGCACTGGCCGCCGGTTCCGGCCCCTATTTCTATCTCCCCAAGCTGGAGAGCCATCAGGAAGCCAGGCTGTGGAACGATGTCATGGTCCACGCGCAGGAGAAGCTCGGGCTGAAGGTCGGTACCATCAAGGCAACCGTGCTGATCGAGACTCTGCCCGCTGCCTTTGAGATGGACGAGATCCTGTATGAGTTGAAGGACCACATCGTCGGGCTCAATTGCGGCCGCTGGGATTATATCTTCTCGTTCATCAAGAAGCTGGCAAAGAACAAGAACTACGTTCTGCCTGACCGTAGCCAGGTCACCATGGGCGACGCTTTCCTGAAGGCTTATTCGCTGCTGCTGATCAAGACCTGCCACCGCCGCGGCGCTTTCGCGATGGGCGGCATGGCGGCGCAGATCCCGATCAAGAACAACCCGGAAGCCAACGCTGCCGCTTTCGCCAAGGTGAAGGCGGACAAGGAGCGGGAAGCCAGCAACGGCCACGACGGCACATGGGTGGCGCATCCCGATCTCGTGCCGGTCGCCATGGAGGTCTTCAACCGCCTGATGCCAAAGGCCAATCAGCTGACGAAGCTGCGCGAGGACGTGAACGTCTCCACGAAGGATTTGCTGGAGATTCACAAAGGAAACCGCACCGAGCATGGCTTCCGTGAAAACATCCGCATAGGCGTTCAATACATGGAAGCATGGCTGCGCGGGCGTGGCGCGGTTCCGATCTACAACATGATGGAAGACGCAGCTACGGCCGAGATCAGCCGCGCGCAGATCTGGCAGTTCATCGCCTATGGCGTGGAGTTGGAGGGCGGCAAGAAGGTGACGCGCGACTGGTTCGGAAAGGTCTATGACGAGGAACTCGCCAAGGTGCGCGGCGAAATCGGCGCCGCCAATTATGATGCCGGGCGTTTCCCCGAGGCGGCCAAGCTGTTCAAGGAGCTGTCACTGGCGCCCGATTTCGCGGACTTCCTGACGACACCTGCTTACCAGCTGATCAAGGGTTGACGGGTATCCTCGGCTTCTCCCATGGGAGAAGGAACGAATAAAAAAGGCCCGCATCGCGCGGGCCTTTTTCGTTTCAACAGATGCTGGTCACTGCGTTGCGTTCACCACAAACCGCATCTTCGGCGTATTCTCCACGTCGACCGGGATGGTGAAGCCCTTGCGTGTGGCATAGGCGATGAACTGCATATGCACCGGCGCATAGACGTTGTTGGCCTGGATTTCCTTCCAGATTTCCGCGATCGTGGCGTTGCGCTTGGCCACGTCCACCTCGGAGTTCAGGCCATCGATCTTGGCGTCGAGCGCCGGGTTGGAATAGCCCGTGCCGTTCCAGGTGCCGGCCGAAGGCGATTTCGTGCGGTAGAGATCGTTGAAGACATAGTGGCTGTCGAAGGTCGGAATACCCCAGCCGAGAAGGTAGAAATCATACTCGCCCTTCTGGATGCCCGGGAAATGCACGCGCAGCGACTGCGCCACCAGCGTTGCCTTGATGCCGATCTGGCCCAACATCGACACCGCTGACTGGCAGATGCCCTCATCGTTGACATAGCGGTCATTGGTGCAATGCAGCGTCACGGAGAAGCCGTTGGGATAACCGGCTTCCGCCAGCAGCGCCTTCGCAGCGGCAACGTCAGGCTTCGGCCAGGTATCGATCTCCTTGGTGTAGCCGTTGATGAACGGCGTGCCGATGGTGCCCTGCGGCGTCGACTGGCCGCGCATGGTGATGCGCTGGATCGCCTCCCGGTTGATCGACATGTTCACGGCCTGGCGCACCTTCAGCTCGGTGAAGGGATTCTTGCCCTTCACGTCGGAACCGCGCAATTCAGGAATACCGATGTTCATGCCGAAGAAGATCGAGCGGTTCTCCGCACCTGCGCTGACCGTGATGCCATCCGTGGTCTGCAGACGCTGGATATCCTGCGGCGGCAGGTCCTGAACGAAGTCGATCTCGCCCGAAAGCAGTGCCGCGATGCGTGTCGCGTTCTCCTTGATCGGGCGATAGACGATCTCGGTGAAGCCATTTTTGATGTTGGCCTTGTCCCAATAGCCATCGAAAGGCTTCATCACGGTCGAAACATCGGGCTGGCGCGAGACCAGGCTGTAAGGGCCTGTCCCCATCGCTGCCAACGTCGCACCGTTCTCCACCTTCTGAGTCAGGTTCTGTGGATCAGCTGCATTGTTGGCTTCTGACCATGCCTTGTTCATGATCATCAGGTTGGTCAGGTTGTTGACGAGCAGTGCATTGGGTCCGCTGGTCTTGAAATGCACCGTCAGGTCATCGACCTTGGTGATGGACTGGACCGAGACAAGCAGCGACTTCATGTCGGCTGCAGGCTTTTTCGCACGTTCCATCGAGAACACCACGTCATCGGCGGTCATTGTCGCCCCATTGTGGAACTTCACGCCGGGGCGCAGCTTGAATTCCCAGACCGTGGGATCCGTTGGCAGCACGCGCCAGGAAACGGCCAATGCGCCGACCAGCTTGCCGTCAAAGCCACGGATGACCAGCGGCTCGTAAAGGTTGTGGGCAAGCACATGGTTCGGTCCGGTGTTGCCGGAATGCGGGTCCAGGGTGGTGGCGTCCTGCGAGCGGGACCAGCGCAGTGCCCTCGCATCCGCCGAGAACGAGGTGAGCAGCGTGCTGGCGAGCAGCGCTGCGGTCAGCGCCAGTGTGCGTTTCATCATCATGTGAATCTCCCGAAAAGCTGCCGCAACTGCGGCCCCAGAGTATAACCTAGCGTGGATTTTCCCGATGTCACGGGGATATCTGTCAGTTGTGCGCCCGCTTGAGCGCCTGATCCAGATCGGCGAGCAGGTCTTCGGCGCTTTCAATCCCGGCGGAAAGGCGCAAGAGGTCGGTCGGGCAGGGCGATCCGGCGCCTTCGATGGACGCCCGGTGCTCGATCAGGCTTTCGACCCCGCCCAGCGATGTGGCGCGCTTCCACAGCTGCACCTCTTTCGCCGTGCGGATAGCACCAGCTTCGCCACCCCTGACGCGGATCGACAGCATGCCGCCGAAACCGCCGTTCATCTGCTTCTTCGCGATCGCGTGGCCGGCATCGGTCTTGAGGCCCGGATACAGCACTTCAGTGATATGCGGATGCTTCGAAAACGCCTCGGCAAGCGCCATGGCGTTCTGGCAGGCCGCCCGCACGCGCAGATCCAGGGTCCGCATGCCGCGGATCAGCAGGAAAGCCTCGAAGGGTCCAAGGATTGCGCCCACATTCTTGCGGACCATCTTGATGCGCTCCCAGTAGGCATCCTGCGTTCGGCAGGCCAGGGCACCGGCCAGCACGTCTGAATGGCCGTTGAGATACTCCGTAGCCGCATGCATCACGATGTCAGCGCCCAGCGCCAGCGGCTGGGAGAGGATGGGCGTGGCGCAGGTCGAATCCACTGCAAGCTGCGCTCCTGCCTTGTGGGCGATCTCGGCGACGGCGGCGATATCGATGATGGACCAGAGCGGGTTGGCGGGTGTCTCGGCCCAGATCAGCTTCGTTTTCGGCGTAACGGCAGCCCTTGTGGCCTTCAGGTCCGTCATATCGACAAAATCGACAACAAGGCCCCAGTGTCGGCCCTCGGTCAGCAGCCAGTTGCGCAAGGCCCAGTACATAACCTTTGGCGCGATGATATGGTCGCCCGGTGCCAGCGCCAGGAAACAGGCGATGGCGGACGCCATGCCGGAGCCGAAAACCAGAGCTTCCGGCGCGCCCTCCAGCATCGCGATGATGGCCTCGGCCTCGCGGATCGTGGCATTGTCAGGTCGACCGTAGATATTGCCGGTGCGGTACTGGTTGTCATCATCGCGGATGAAGGTCGTCGTGATATGGATCGGCGGCACGATCCCCATCGTGGCGGCATCGATCTTCCCCATGGCCTGCGCGGCAAGGGTCCGTTTGGTCCAGTTCGGCTTTGTCATGTCCCGGGATATGTCACGCCCGGCACTCGTCAATCAAGCGGCGGATGAAGCCGTTGCACTTCTCGAGGTCGGAAACAAGAATCCACTCGTCCGGCTTGTGCGCCTGGTCGATGTCGCCCGGACCGACAACAACGGAGGGGATGCCCGCCATGTTCTGGAACAGGCTTGCCTCCGTGCCATAGGCAACTTTCGCATGGTCATTGCGTCCCGCAAGGCGCTTGGCCATCGTGACGGCGAGATGCTCCGGCGCGGTTTCCAGTGCGGGCAGGTTGGGCCGCAACTCGAATGTGAAACCGGCTGCAGGATCGATGCGCTTCATCCTTGGCTCCAGTTCCTCGCGGGCATAGCGGATGATCTCGTTGATGTAGGTCATGGCATCGTCTGCACTGATGTTGCGACATTCAAACGAGATTTCCGCGTGATGGGGCACGATATTGGGCGAGGTTCCTCCGGTGAAGATGCCGGTGTGCAGGGTGGAATGTGGGACGTCGTAGAGCATGTCGCGCGCACCACTGGCTTCCTGCGCTTCCGCCATGTCCTTGATCTTGGCGACCAGCCTTGCGCCGTACTCGATGGCGTTCACACCAAGCGGAGCAAGCGAGGAATGCGCTGATTTGCCGGCCACCTTGCAGACCACGCGCTGCCCGCCCTTGTGGCCGATGATGACCTGCATCGATGACGGCTCGCCGATGAAGGCCGCGACGGGTTTGGGTTCTCGCGGCGCGAGATGCTCAAGCATATCACGCACACCCGTGCAGCCCACTTCCTCGTCATAGCTGTAGGCGAGATGGATCGGCGTCTTCAGATTGGCCTTGATCATGGCTGGCACCATCGCGAGCGTGCAGGCAAGAAAGCCTTTCATGTCGCAGGCACCACGGCCATACGCCTTGCCATCCTTGACCACGAGCTTGAAGGGGTCGGTGCTCCAGGGCTGTCCGTCCACCGGCACGACATCGGTATGGGCAGAGAGGACAAAGCCCGGCACATCCTTTGGCCCGATGATGGCGTAGAGGTTATGCTTGTCTCCCTCGGCATTGACGAAGACCTCGGTCTCGATGCCGTGCCCTGCCAGATAGTCAACGATCCAGTCCGCGCAGGGAATGTTGCTGTTGCGGCTGGTGGTATCGAAAGCAACGAGCTTTTCGAGAATATCAAGGGTGAGGGAGATGTCTGTCATGGCGGAAAACTTTCAGCGGATGGGCGTTGTGTAACCGTCATCTCTTTGATGATGGCGAAGGAAGTCCATGAATCTGCGCGCCTGCTGGGGTGGAGGCCCCTGCGTGGACAGAACGAAGCAGCTCTCGAATGAGGCTTTGGGATGGAACGGGCGGATTGCGATGGCGGGATCATTGGCAAACGCCACTGGAAACGGATTGATGATCGTGATGCCGAGCCCGCGCCGCACCAGTTCATAGGCGATGGCCGAGGTCGCTGCTTCGGCCACGATCTCCGGTCCGCCGCCGCCATCCATGAATATCCTGTCCAGCATGCTGCGCACCGAAAACCGACGGGTCAGCGCAATGAACCTCTGCCCCTTCAGATCACCCAGCGTCAGCTCAGCCTTTTCCGCCAGCGGGTGGTCCGTTCGCAGGATG
>JANMFA010000008.1:0-4428 GCA_031377545.1 Hyphomicrobiales bacterium
ACTGAAGAACCGGCGCTGGATGAGAAGGCGGCGGCGGCCACCATCGCCTTCGGCATGGAGGCGACGGCGGGCGGAAGCGATCTCCTGTGCCTGGGCGAGATGGGGATTGGGAACACCACCATCGCGGCTGCGATCTACCTCGCGCTCTACGGCGGGAATGCTGCGGACTGGGTCGGGCGGGGCACGGGTGTCGACGATGCAGGGCTGGCGCGCAAGGTGGCGGCTGTCGAGAAGGCAGTGGCCTTGCACCGGCCACATCTCGGTGATCCGCTGGAAGTGCTGCGGCGGCTTGGCGGACGCGAGATTGCGGCGATGGTGGGAGCCATTCTCGCGGCGCGGCTGCAGAATGTTCCGGTGATCCTCGACGGCTATGTCGTGACGGCGGCAGCAGCCATCCTGCACGCGATTGATTCAACCGCGCTCGACCATTGCCTCGCCGGGCATGTTTCTGCCGAGGGAGCACATGCCGAGGTGCTGAAACGCCTTGGACTGAAGCCGGTGCTCGATCTGGGCATGCGGCTGGGGGAGGGGAGCGGCGCTGCCCTGGCCGTGGCTGTGGTGAAGGCAGCAGTGGCCTGTCACAATGACATGGCAACCTTTGCGCAGGCGAAGGTTTCGGGCAAGGCCTGAACAGCTTCTACGCCACGTCCGCCTCTACGCCACGTCTTTTTCAACGGCAGCGATGGTCTCCATCACGCGGGCTGCCGGGATGATCACGATGACCTCGGTGCCTTCGCGCAGCTTTGAGCGCAGATGGAACTGGCCGCCATGCAGGTCAACGAGGCCCTTCACGATGGGCAGGCCCAGGCCGGTTCCCTGTTCCGCCGTCTTGATCGCCATGGTGCCGCGCCCGAAGGTCTCCAGCACGGTCGGTAACTCTTCCTCGGGGATGCCCGGGCCAGTGTCCTTGATCGCGATGTACTGGCCGCCATTCGCGGTCCAGCCTACCTTGATCGTCACTTCGCCGCCTTGCGGCGTGAACTTGATGCCGTTGGCCAGCAGGTTGATGATGATCTGGCGTATCGCGCGCTCATCCGCCCATATCTTGGGCAGGCCGGGCTCCAGTGCCGTCTTGAGCGTGATCGACTTCGTGCGCGCCCGCAGGTCGAGCATGTGGCGGCAGTCATCCGCAGTGGCCGAGAGATCGACGGCTTCTTCCTGCAGTTCATACCGGCCTGCCTCGATGCGTGAGAGGTCGAGAATCTCGTTGATGATGTTGAGGAGGTGCTCGCCGGAGGAATGGATGTCGGTCGAGTATTCCTTGTACTGCTCGACCGAATGCGGGCCGAACAGCTCGCTCTTCATCACTTCGGAAAAGCCGAGAATGGCATTGAGCGGTGTGCGCAGTTCATGGCTCATCGTGGCCAGAAAGCGTGATTTCGCCAGATTGGCTTCCTCGGCGCGGCGGCGGGCCTCGTCGTGCTTGGCATTGGCCTCCTCAAGCTCGCCGAACAGCTGCTCCTTTTCCGCCCGCACGCCCATGGTCTGCAGGGTCATGTCATGCGCCCGCTGGGCGAGCAGAAGATGGAACACGATCGCGCCAATGGAGAGGCCCGACAGCATCATGCTGCCCGTCTCGGTCGCGAAGGCTGCGATGAAAGCGATGCCGGCGATCAGCGGCAGAAGGCTTGCGTAGATCGCCTGCCGGATGCTGGAGGCAATGATGCTGACGGCGCTGCCGTAGATCAGGAGGGCGACGAGCAGATAGATCCGCAGGAAGTCGCTTTCGGATAGAACGGTGACGATAACGATGGAAGACCAGATCAGGCTTTCGAACGCCTCGACCGCGATGAAACGTTTCTGCCATGCCGCGGTGCCTTCTTCACCGGGATTGCTGAGGAAGCGTTGCGAGACCAGCGTGCCCATCACCAGCGCGCTGACAGCAATGGCCGTCCAGACAATCGCGATCATTGGCGGCACCCAGACCACGAGGCCCGTGGCGATCAGCGCCGTATAGATTGCCAACATGATGCAGGACGATGATTTGCCCTGAGCGAACAGGCGCAAAGTCTCGGTTTCGAAGGCAAGGTCCAGCCCTGTTGTCGACGTCAGCTTCTCGCGCGCGGACTGAATCGTGGTCTTGCGTCCCTTGCGCTCAAGCGCGCGACGGTCTTCCGAAGCCTTTCGGCGATCCACAAGATCTGCGGTCAGTTGGGTCATGGACGAGTACGCGGCCCTGTTTCGCGGCCGGAACACAGCCACGCAGGCGTCACAATGCCATCAGATCGTTAAAGCGATCCTGACATGTTGAGAGAAACTCCGGGTTATTCGTGATTTTTTTTGGCAGGGTGTCCTGATACAGGACAGGAAAGTTGCAGGGGCGGGTGCTTTGACGAAACCGCATCGGAGTCGGCGTTTGATCGGCTCGCTGACCATTCTCATTGCCGCTGGAGCCCTGCTGTATGCGTTGCTCGGCGTGCCTCAGCGCGAGAGCACCGGCGCTGCGGAGGCGATCGACGGCGACAGCCTTCGGCTTAACGGCGAGGAAATGCGGCTGAGGGGCATCGACGCGCCGGAGTTTTCCCAGATGTGTCAGGCCGGTGGGCGGGATTCGCCCTGCGGCCGGGAAGCCCGGGCGGCCCTGCGCAAGCTTCTGTCGAGCGGCCTTGCGACCTGCATCGGTGATGAGCGGGACCGCTATGGCCGCCTGCTGGTGTCGTGCCGTGTCAGGGGAATCGACGTGAATGCTGCCATGGTGCGTGATGGTCAGGCCGTCGCCTTTGGCGGCTATGAGCGGGAGGAAGCGGAGGCAAAAGCCGCCTTTCGGGGCCTATGGGCTGGCACCTTTGAACGCCCCCGCGACTGGCGTGCCCGCCACGCGCGCGACTGATTTGCAGCAGATTGAACAACTTTAAGATGCAATGGCCGGAAATCAGCAACGGTTTTTTATGATTCTCTCACCATTATGAAATCTCCTGCTGTTCTCCAAGGTCGGCTTTCATCGTGTTGTTCACCCGCCTGTCCCGCGTCATGTTGCAGCGCCTTTTCCGGCGTCCTGCGGAAATTCATGCGCGCGACAAGCGGGTGTACACGGCGCTGATTGATCATCTTTATTCGGATGTGGGTTCGGTCATCGGCGGTGCGGTGGGAATCCTGGCTCTCGCCTGGTTCTGTCACCAGGCCGATTCCGACAACGGCTTCGACGGTATGATGATTCTGATCGGCGTGGTCGGTGCCCTCAGGGCTGCGGGCATCGTGCACTACAACCGGCACCATGTCGGACCGCACAAAAGCTACCGACTGACGCGTATCTCGGAAGTTTTCTATGCAGTCGGAGCGCTGACCTTTGCCACCCTGCTGGGCGCGGTCGCGATCATGGTCTTCGCCGATCCGCAGACAGCCAGCCTCAGGACGATCACCATTGCGGCCGTCGTCGGTTACGCCGGTGGTATTGCCGGGCGCAATGCAGGTCGTCCAATGGTCGCCCTAGGGCAGGTCGCTGCCAGTTGCGTGCCGATGACCTTCTATCTGCTGCTGAATCCGACAGGCACCAATTTCGGCCTGGCCATACTGTTGATCATCTACATGATCACGCTGGGAAAAATTGTGCGCATCCTCAACGAGATCGTTTCCCGCGCCTTCAAGACTGAACGCGATGTCGGCGAGGTGAATGAACGGCTCGACAACGCCATCACACACATGATGAGCGGGCTATGCATGATCGATCAGGAAGGCAAGATCAGCATCCTGAACCAGCGGTTCCGCACATTGCTCGATCTGCCGGACATCCGGTTCGACCGCCTGCATGAGATTCTGCTGTCGGCGCTGTCCCGCGGGACACTGCACCATGTCGAAATCGGCCAGATTCAGTCCTGTCTGCGCGGCGAGGGTGACCTCGTGCTGAAATTCATGACCGACAAGGGGCAGGTTCTCTTGCTGAAGGTCGGTATCGCTCCGTCCGGCGACCAGATCCTTACCGTCGACGATGTCACGGAGCAGACACGTGCTGCCGCCGACGTCGAGCGGATGGCAAAATTCGATACGCTGACGGGACTCGCCAACCGGGTGTCCATCCTTGCTGCGCTTTCCGCGCCGCAAGGTGTCAAGACCATCACGGGTGAAATTCCGAATTTCGGTCCGGGCCTGCTTCTGCTCGATCTCGACAAGTTCAAACAGATCAATGACTCACTCGGGCACGATGCGGGTGACAAACTGCTGGTGAAGGTGGCCGAGCGTTTGCGTGGACTTGCGCCCGGCGGAGCCTGTGTCGGGCGTCTGGGAGGTGATGAATTTGTTGTTGTCCTGCCGTCAGCGAGCCGCAAGGATTGCCTTGCGATGGCGGCGCGCATCGTCAAGGCCATAGCACGACCGATCCGGGTAGGCGGGCATGTCTGCCATACCACCGTGTCGATCGGCGTGGCCCATGGACCTGATCATGGGGACACAGCGGCAGAATTGATGAAGTCCGCCGACATCGCGCTCTATGCC
>JANMFA010000461.1:0-3979 GCA_031377545.1 Hyphomicrobiales bacterium
CACGGGCCAGCCTCAGCGCGAGATCCGGCGGCAGACCCGCGGCCTCTCCAGCGCACGCCATCGCTTCCACGAGATGGAAGACATAGGCGGGTCCGGAGCCCGAGAGCGCCGTGACAGCGTCAATCAGGCCTTCGTTGGCCACCCACTCGACCTGACCGATCGAGGCAAGCAGTTGCGTCGCGAAGGCTTTCTGGCCGGGCGAAACGTCCGGCGAGGCTGCGCAGCCCGTGATGCCGCGCCCGACCGATGCGGGCGTGTTGGGCATGGCACGCACAATGGCGCGGGCTGCGGGCGCACGCTCGCGCAGGTTGGCCATGGTCTTGCCCGCAAGTACGGAGATCAGCAGGGTGTCCGCGCTGGTCACTGCTTCCAGCACGGGTGCAGCGGAATCGAGCATCTGCGGCTTGATCGCGAGGATGATGACGTCGAACCTGCCTGTCTCAGCCGCACCTGCCTCAGCCGCACCTGCCTCAGCAGTGCCAGGTGAAAGCCGAAGGCCCTTCGCCTGCAGGCTCTGCATGCGTGCGGAAGGATAGGGATCGATGACCGTGATCTGCCCGGGTGTCATGCCCTGCTTCAGCCAGCCCTCCAGCATGGCACCGCCCATCTTGCCCGCGCCGATCAGGAGGAGTCTTGTGGTGCTGTCCATTGGGCTGTCCATCATGCTGCAGGTTGCGTGGCGATCTGCGCGATCGATAGTCCGCCCGGCCACAATGTCAAACGCCGGCCGATGGTCTTTATCCGCCAAAGCCTGGCGGGATGGGCTGACCCGGTGCGGCGAAGGCGATCACCTTGAAAAGGCTGCCCATGCCGGTCCTGTGCATGTCGGTCAGGCGGCGTTCGGCTGAGCGGATGGCGTCTTGCTGTTCTGGCGTCCTGGCGTGACGCAGAAGCTGATCAGCCCGGGCCTCGAGCCCAAGTGCCTGCAGGAACGCGCCTTGCTCCATTGGCCCATGAACCATCAGGCCAGCACCGCGCGCGGCCTTTGCCAGCGCCTCGAAATCCACATGCGCCGTCAGGTCTGCCTCACCTGGCGTCGTCAGCGGATCGACGAAAGCGTGTTTCTGCATGGCCTGCAAGGTATCGCCGAAGCCTGAGCGGGTGTGGCCGTAGTCGAGAAACAGCGCCACGCCTCCGCTGGCTTTCAGATGTGTGGCAAGATCCGCAACGAAGCGCTGGCCTTCGATCGCCACCTCGACGACGGCACCGTCCGGTGCGGCTTGGGCGATCGCCGTTTCAGGCTCCGGTGCCAGCCCTATCGTGAGCCTGTCTCCCGCCAGACCCACCAGCCGCTCATGCCAGCAGCCGTTCTGGCGCATATACTGGCGGATCGGCAGGGCATCGAGGAACTCGTTGCCGATCACGATCATCGGCGTGTCGTCCGCCCCGGTCTCGATTCGCGCCTGCCATGTCACGGGGACACCGCATCCGCCCAGGGCCAGCATTTGTGCGGCCTTGAGTACGGGACTTGTTTCCACCAGTTCAACCCGCAGCGCTTCCAGAAAGCCCGGCGCAGCTTTTGCGGCCCGCAAGGCATCCGCCAGCATGGTGCCGCGCCCCGGACCGTATTCGATGAGGCGCACGGGCGACGGCGCGCCAAGGTCAAGCCAGCATTGCGCGGCCCACAGGCCGATCAGTTCGCCGAACATCTGGCTGATCTCGGGTGCCGTGGTAAAATCCCCGGACGCGCCCAGGGGATCGCGTGTCATGTAATAGCCGTGCCGGGGATGGCCCAGCGCAATCGCCATGTATCGCTCGATGCTGATCGGCCCTTCGAGTGTGATGAGGCGGCGGATCTCGTGGGCGAGAGCACTCACGCGGGCGCTCGCCTTGCGCGCGTGACCAGCCAAAGCCCGATGGCCAGCATCGGCAGCGACAGAAGCATGCCCATGGTAGCAAATCCGCCGAACAGGAAGCCGAGCTGCGGGTCTGGTTCGCGGTAGAATTCGCAGAATATCCGTGACAGGGCATAGCCTGCGCCAAAGATACCGGTGATGAAGCCCGGTCTGTGATAGCCTGACCGGCGGACCAGAACCGCCAGCACGACGAGCAGCAGCAGGCCCTCGGTCGCGGCCTCATAGAGCTGGCTGGGATGGCGCGGGATGGGGCCGCCATGGGGAAAGATCACGGCCCAGGGCACATCGGCCGCCCGGCCCCAGAGCTCGCCGTTGATGAAATTCGCAATCCGCCCCAGCAGAAGACCCAGCGGAGCCACCGTCGCCACGAGATCAAACAGCGACAGAACCGGCAGTTTTCTGGCCCGCGCGAAGAGGTACATCGCCAGCGTCGCACCGGCGAGTCCGCCGTGAAATGACATTCCGCCAGACCAGATCGCAAAAATCTCCAGCGGCTTGGCGAGGAACCGGCCCGATTCATAAAACATGACATAGGCCAGCCGCCCGCCTGCTATGACGCCGAGCGTGGCATAGAGCAGGAGATCATCCAGATCGTTGGCCGTGGGCCGCCTGATGTTGCCCCAGAAATCTACCCGCGCAGCAAGCCGCTTGGCGTAGAACAACCCGCCAAACAGCCCGGCGATATAGGCCAGCGCATACCAGCGGATGGCAATGGGGCCGATCTGCAGCGCGATGGGGTCGATGTCTGGGAAAGGGATTCCGGTCAAGACGCTCTCCGAATGCGCACAATCGACGAATCGCCTGCGCTATTTTGGGTGGTGCCCGTGTTTCTGCGACTGTGCTACAGTCTTGCGACAGGATAAACAAAAGCAAAAGTGGGTTCTCATGAGCAGCTCTTCCTCGCGCATTCTCGATGATCTCGGTCGGTTGATGACCGATGCTGCCGGTGTCGCCTCGGGCGTGCGCCGCGAGGTTGATGGCATCGTGAAGTCGCAGATCGAGCGCATGCTGCGCGATGTGGATGTCGTCACCCGCGAGGAATTCGAGGTCGTGCGCGAAATGGCCGTTCTAGCGCGCGAAGAAAACGACATGCTGAAAGCGCGTATCGAAGCGCTGGAGGCCGCGGGGAAGCCTGCCGTCAAGAAACCGGCGAAATCATCGGAGGGATAACGCCATGTCGTCCAGCATGTGGTCCATTCTTGAAATCGTCGCCTTCTTCCTGATGGCTGTCGGACTCGGCGTGCACCAGCTCTGGGCGCTCAAGAAGCTGGAAATCCAGCGCCGCAAGCGCGAGGCGCAGTCCACCGACGCATCCTCCGGCGCCTGAGCGCTGGCACACCATTTATCAACAGCATCACCGAATCTGTGAACAGCGCGGACGAATCGTTGTCGCCGCGGCGCGAATCCTGAAGGCTCATCTCAGGTTTCAGCTGTCGCGTGCATTTCCTGATTCCCCCGTGGTTCTTGCGTGGTACCTCTTGGCGGATCACTGATTCGGCAAGGTGTTAAGCACGTCTTAACGAATTCCGGGGACGATCAGGCAAGTGTCGGGGCGTATCGCGTTTTAGCGACGGCGGGACCATCAGCTGCCCGCCAGCAATGGGGGCCAAGAATGAGCCGTACCGAGACAATGATTTCACTCGCAGACACCGCTGAAGAGCGCCTTGAGCACCCGGTGGACACCATCGAACGCCTGGCGGCACTCAATGACTGGGCCTTCGAACGCGACGAGGACGACGAGATCTGCATCTCGGTGAAAGGCACGTGGTCGGAATATCATATTGCCTTTACCTGGCTGGAAGATCTGGAAGCACTGCATCTCGCCTGCGCCTTCGACCTCAAGGTGCCAGAACGGCGCAGGAACGAGATGATGAAGCTGGTTGCGGCCATCAACGAGCAGCTCTGGGTGGGCCATTTCGACATCTGGTCCAAAGAGGACGTGATCATGTTCCGTCATGCGCTGGTGCTTTCGGGCGGGCTGGAGCCCAATGCGCGGCAGTGCGAGCAGTTGCTGAAGATCGCGACCGACGCTTGCGAGAAGCATTATCAGGGCTTCCAGTTCGTGGTCTGGGCCGGCAAAAAGGCGGATGAAGCACTGAGCGCCATCATGTTCGAGACGGTGG
>JANMFA010000028.1:0-1926 GCA_031377545.1 Hyphomicrobiales bacterium
GGCCTTGGCCTGAAGGCGCAGATCAACAACCGTTCGGTGTTCGACCGGAAGAACTACTTCTATCCTGATCTGCCGCAGGGCTACCAGATCAGTCAGTTCGCGCATCCCATCGTGGGCGAGGGCGAAGTCATCGTCGATGTGCCGGGCTACGCGGATCCGATCATCGTCCGGATCGAGCGGCTGCACCTTGAGCAGGATGCTGGCAAGTCGATCCATGACCAGGACCCGCGTTCCTCCTTCGTCGATCTCAACCGTTCCGGCGTGGCCCTGATGGAGATCGTCTCCAAACCGGATATGAGATCCTCTGAAGAAGCAAAGGCTTACGTCACAAAGCTCAGGACAATTTTGCGCTACCTCGAGACCTGCGACGGTGACATGGAGAAGGGAAATCTCCGTGCCGATGTCAACGTTTCGGTGCGCAAGCCCGGCGATCCGCTGGGCACGCGCTGCGAGATCAAGAATGTCAACTCCATCCGCTTCATTGGCCAGTCTATCGAGGTGGAGGCGCGCCGCCAGATCGGCATCATCGAGGATGGTGGAAAAATCGATCAGGAAACACGCCTCTATGATCCCGCCAAGGGCGAGACGCGCTCCATGCGCTCGAAGGAAGAAGCGCACGACTACCGCTATTTCCCTGATCCCGATCTGCTGCCTCTGGAATTTGACGACGCCTACGTCAGCGATCTCGCCAAGGGCTTGCCAGAGTTACCGGACGCCAAGAAGACGCGGTTCATCAGTCAGTACACCCTCTCGGCCTATGATGCCTCGGTGCTGTCGGCGGAGCGGGAAAGTGCCGACTTCTTCGAGACTGTCGCAAAAGGCCGTGACGGCAAGCAGGCCGCCAACTGGGTGATCAACGATTTTTTCGGCAGATTGAACAAGGAAGGCAAGGAGATCGCTGATACACCGATTTCCGCAGCGCAGATCGGCGGGATCGTCGACCTGATCGGCTCAGGTGCCATCTCCGGCAAGATTGCCAAGGATCTTTTCGAGATCGTCTGGACCGAAGGCGGTGATCCGGCGGCCATCGTCGAACAGCGCGGCATGAAGCAGGTGACCGATACAGGTGCCATCGAAAAGGCCGTGGACGAGATCATCGCGGCCAATCCTGACAAGGTGGAGCAGGCCAAGCTGAAGCCAAGCATGCTGGGCTGGTTTGTGGGTCAGGTGATGAAGGCGAGCGGCGGCAAGGCAGCACCGGGCGCGGTGAATGAGTTGCTGAAGGCGAAACTGGGGATTGAGGGGTGAGGGCGCTGATCCGACCTTGCACACAAGCCGAGGTGTTGGCTGTGCAGGAGCTGCTCGTTCGGACATGGCATGACACTTACGACAGCATTTATGGTGCGAAAAAAGTCACCGAAATCACCAGCAATTGGCATTCGACGTCCAATCTGACGCGGCAAATTGAAATAGCACTCAGTCTTTTTCTGGTCGCCGAACACGACGGCGCACTCGCTGGAACATCCAAGGCCACCGCCCGCGCAGACGGCACGGTCATGCTTGATCGGCTTTACGTTGATCCGGTTGCCCAGGGAACAGGTGTCGGTGCGGCGCTGCTCAAGGCAACATTGAATGCCTATCCCTTCGCAAGCCATATCGACCTCGAGGTGGAGCCGGAAAACACACGGGCGGTGGCGTTTTATGCCAAGCACGGGTTTCGGCCGCTGGGTTCAACAGAGAACTGCGGGGGAAGCAGCGGCATTGC
The DNA here is from genome assembly GCA_031377545.1 of Hyphomicrobiales bacterium. Classification (GTDB taxonomy): domain Bacteria; phylum Pseudomonadota; class Alphaproteobacteria; order Rhizobiales; family Beijerinckiaceae; genus JADCCX01. The sequence continues at coordinate 1,706 of JANMFA010000028.1, forward strand.
CGCAAAGACAATGCGCAAGCCGCTCAGGGAAGGGATCGGTGCTCCATTCATGATCCGTCCCGTTCGTGATAACGACGCGCAAGACCTCATAGGCCTGATCACGCTGTGCTTCGCCGAATACCCCGGCTGCTACTTCGACCCCCACGACGACATGCCTGATATTGTCCGCCCGGCCCAGTCATGCCTTGCGACAGAAGGGCAGTTCCTGGCTGTCGAGGATG
>JANMFA010000030.1:0-5909 GCA_031377545.1 Hyphomicrobiales bacterium
CCTGACCGAGAACGTCACGGGCCTGGCCCGGCTGGTGCGCTCAAGCGTGGTTCCGGCGCTGGAGAACGTGGCCCTGTGGCACGAGCGCGACATCAGCCATTCGTCCGTGGAACGCTACATCGGCCCGGACGCAACGATCACGCTGGACTTCGCCCTGTCGCGGCTCACCGGCGTGATCGAGAAGCTGGTGGTCTATCCCAAGAACATGCGCAGGAATCTTGACCGGCTCGGCGGCCTGCACAATTCGCAGCGCGTGCTGCTGGCGCTCACCCAGGCGGGTGCCAGCCGCGAGGATTCCTACCGGCTGGTCCAGCGCAACGCGATGAAGACCTGGGATCATGGCGCGGACTTCTTGACGGAATTGAAGGCCGACGCAGATGTGACCCGGCATCTGAGCGCATCAGCACTGGATGCAATGTTTGACGAGGCGTATCACTTCAAACATGTCGAGACGATTTTCCAGCGGGTCTTCGGGTGAGGCATGAAAATCAGCGAAACTGATATCCTGATCATCCCGGGCTATACAGGCTCCGGTGCGGAGCACTGGCAAACACGGTGGGAACAGAAGATTGCCACGGCGCAGCGCGTTGAACAGCCTGACTGGAACAAGCCGCATTTTTCGCAATGGCAAGACAACGTCGTTGCCGCAGTCGAGGCGGCCACAAGGCCCGTGGTGCTGGTCGCGCATTCCCTGGGCGTGATCACCGTGGTGCATGCAGCAAAGCGGCTGTCTGCAAAGCAGGTGAAGGGCGCTTTTCTCGTGTCACCACCTGGCGAGACCTACATGGTCGAGCATGAAGACGTCGATCTGAAGTTCGCCGACGTCCCGCGCGATCCGCTGCCATTCCCGTCGGTTCTCGTGGCTTCGCGGAACGATCCGTTCTGTCCGTACCTCGAAGCGCAAGAATGGGCCTACGCTTGGGGCTCTGCCTTCAGCGATTCGGGTGATTCAGGGCATATCAACATCGATTCAGGGCATGGTCCCTGGCCTGAAGGCTTGATGCGTTTCGCAGGATTCCTGGCGAAACTTTAAGCTGCCTTCAAGCGTTCCGAGAAAACATCAACGTCGCGTTTGAGCGTTGCACCGATTACCGACAGCTTCTCCATGGCCTGCTGCAGCGCGGCAGTTTCCGCCGAAGTGTTTTCAATCAGGGTCGATGCGGCCGTGTATCCCTCGCTGGCCGCGATGACCTGATGCACCGTTTCATGGAGATTGCGGCTCAGTTCTCCGGTCAACGCGTTTTGTTGCGAGACCGCGCTGGCGACCTCCGCTGTATTCTGCGACAGGCGGTTCATGGCGGTGCTGATCGCGCCGATTTCGGTGACGGAACGCTGTGTTCCATCCTGCACGGCAGCAATCTGGGCCACGATATCCTGCGTGGCTTTCGTCGTCTGGCTGGCAAGCGCCTTTACTTCCTGCGCGACAACGGCAAAGCCACGGCCAGCATCGCCGGCACGCGCGGCTTCGATGGTCGCGTTGAGCGCCAGCAGGTTCGTCTGTTCGGCAATGCTCCCGATCAGGCCAACGATGGACCCGATCTTGTCGGCAGCTGCATGCAGGTCGGCAATCGCGGATTGTGCGCCTCCGACGGCCCCTTCGGCCATGCTGACGGCTTGACGGCCGGTCTCCGTGCGGCGCTCCAGCTCGCCGGTCGCTTGCGCGAGTTCCTCGGTGCTGGTGGCAGAGGCTGTGAGGCTTGTGTTGCCCTGCTCCGCCGCATCGGCGGCAGAACGGCTCTTGCGCAAGGCTTCGGAAGCCGCCGAAGACACGACGTTTGCCGCGCCATCGACCGCGCGCGACGCGACATCCAGTTCGCCTGAAATGGCCTGGACGGACAGCTTGAACTGTTCCAGTTCCTCGGTCATGGCGGCTTTGCGAGCCTGCTCCTGATCATTCTGGAGTCCAAGGCTTGTCGTCAGGGCCGTCGCGGCGTCGCAGATGAGCAGGCGGTTCAGGATCGAAAGATCAGAAAGCACACGCTTTGCGTTGATCAGAACGTGTTTTCCATGGGCAGATGATGCTGCGTCAGTGATCTGCGACGCCATGACGAAATAGCAACGCAGATCCGTTCCCAGGGGGCGCAGTTCCGCAACGGTCATCTCATTGCGTCCGGGGATTTCATCGGTAAGGCCGGCTGTCAGAAGTGCGTTGTAGTGCCGGATCAGGATGGCAGCGATGGCAGCGCCGTTCTTCTGGAAGGCAGCGCCGACGACCGGCGTGGTTGCGAGCATCCGGCAGCTTCGCTGTATCGTCTCCTCGACCAATCCCGCTTTTCCACTCAACAGCCGCTTGACGGCAGCCGCGACCTCATCGGCCTCCAGTCCGTAAATTCGAAACCGGTGGCCATGGGTCAGAACTGCAAGTGCCATGAATTGGATTACCTGTGACAATCGTGTGTATGGGCACAATCGGCACTATTGGTAAATCTTCGGCTAATGCCCGCAGGCTCGCGTCATCCAAACACAAAAAAGCCGCCCGAAGGCGGCTTTCCGATTGGGGCTTGAAACGGGAAACCTCGTCAGCGCGAGTAGAACTCGACCACCAGGTTTGGTTCCATCTGGGTAGGATACGGCACCTCGGAGAGGCCAGGACGACGCGTCAGGCGTGCGGCCATCTTGCCGTGATCGACTTCCATGAAGTCAGGCACGTCACGCTCGGCAAGCTGGCTGGCCACAACAACGAATTCGAGCTGGCGTGAGGCGTCCTTCACGGAGACGACATCACCTGGCTTGATCTGGAAGGAGGCGATGTTCACCTTCTTGCCATTGACCTGCACATGGCCATGGTTGACAAACTGGCGGGCCGCGAAAACCGTGGCCACGAACTTGGCGCGGTACACCACCGTATCCAGACGGCCTTCGAGCAAACCAATCAGGTTCTCGCCGGAATCGCCCTGCATGCGCACGGCTTCCTGATAGTAGCTGCGGAACTGCTTCTCGGAGATCGAGCCATAGTAGCCCTTGAGCTTCTGCTTGGCCTTGAGCTGGGTGCCGAAGTCAGAGAGCTTACCCTTGCGGCGCTGTCCGTGCTGGCCGGGGCCATATTCACGCTTGTTGACGGGTGACTTCGGACGGCCCCAGATATTCTGGCCCATACGGCGGTCGATTTTATACTTCGCTTGTGCGCGCTTGGTCATCGCTGTTCCTCGAAAGAACGGTCAAAAAAATGCCGGCGGGATCCACCGGCGGGTGAGGAACGCGCCCTCCTCTGGGGTCTTGCGACCCCCGACAGGCAACGATGCGAACCGCCGCCACGGGTGCGTTGAACCATTGCCCCGAGGGACAATGCAAAACGCGGGACCGTGAAGCCCCGCGCTCGTGATCCGCGATAAACAGGAGAGGACAGGAAAAGTCAACCGTTGCAGGACCAATCCGCACCCGGCACCACCGGCAGGCGTTATGGCGTTGCCAGGACCAGCAAGTGGCCGCCCTGCGGAAACGGCAGTGCGACCCCTTCTGCGATCGGCAGGCCACGCGCCTGCAGGAGCGAGACCAACTCGGGGGTCGGGATACGTCCAGATGTAAAATATGATTTTGCTTCAGTAGTCTGCCTGCCATTCGCGACATCTTGTGTCGCGTTGCTCATAGATTGATTCAAGCCTTTAACAAGAAGGGTCATCACCCTGCGCGCAATCGCCGGGGCAGGATCAATCCATGTGACCTCCCAGGGAGCCACGCGCCGATAGACATCGAGCAACAACGGATAATGCGTGCAGGCGAGCGCCACAACATCCGTGCGCGCACCTTCCTTTTCCCTGAAACAGGGCTCGATCTCGGCAAGCACTTCGGCATCGTCCACTGGCTGACCACGCAAGTACGCTTCTGCAAGACGCGCGAGCTGGGGAGCGCCGACAAGGCTCACCCGGCAATCCGCAGCATGTTCGATCACCAGATCATGGGTGTATTCCCGGCTCACGGTCCCGGGCGTGCCAAGGATGGAGATCATCCGGCTGCGCGACAGGAGTGCAGCAGGCTTCACTGCTGGTACCGTTCCCACGAAAGGAACAGGATAGGCCGCACGCAGTGCAGGCAGCGCGACCGTCGACGCCGTGTTGCACGCGATCACGATCAGATCGGGGAGGAATCGGCCAATCAGCACACCAATGACCTCGACAACCCGCGCAGCGCAGGCCTCGGAGGACAAGCGACCGTAGGGAAATGCAGCATCATCCGCCACATAGAGATAACCCGCGTCCGGCAGCGCCTTTACAAGCTCTGCATGAACGGTGAGCCCGCCAAGGCCGGAATCAAACACGAGAATGGTGGGATGGTGAGGCATTCGGATCGAGGGATACCGTGAGTCGGCACCCGTTTGCGATGCCCTATCGCAGGCTTCCGGTGCTGAGCTTGGCCGCAGCCTGTTTCGCCGCATCACGCCCGGTGATGTACGCTCCGCCTGCGGTCATGGAATAGACGCCAGACGTGGCCTCCCCCGCAAACCAGAGCCGTTCACCCACAGGCTTGGCCAGCGTTTCACGCGCGCGCATGCGCCCCGGCAGGGCCACCGCATAGCCACCCAGGCTGAAAGGATCTTCGGACCAACCCACGAGCACGCCAGCCTTGAAGACCTTGCGGGCGTCGGCACCGGCAATTTTCACGAAACGCTCCAGCGCGTGCTCGACCGCAGCTTTTTCGCCCTGACGGGCCAGCCCGCGGGCGTAATCCCCTCCAAAGGTCGTCACCACCAGCTCCGAATCGAAAGGCCATGCCTCGAAGGTCATTGCACGCGAAGGCTCGCCCACCTCCGCAAGGAACTGATGCGCCGAAAAGCCGAATTTCTCAGTGTCGAAGCGCATGCCGATTTTGGACAGGGCCCCCATGCGCAAGCCGTCCAGTGCCCGCGCCTGTTCCAGTGGCAATGCAGGCGTGAACTTGATCGAGCCCGATTTCAGCACTCCAATCGACACCGTGATGATGGCCTTGCGGGCCCGGATCACGCCCTTGTTCGTGGTCACGACGACGAGTTGACCACTCCAGTCGACGGCCGTGACCCGCACGCCGTGTCGCACAGCCAGCGGCTCCGCAGCCTTCATCGCCAATGTGCCGTAGCCGCCGGGAACGAGACGGTTCTGTCCGCCTTCGAGCCGTTGCCAGTCGCTGGTCGAAACCCACTCCGGGTCTTCTCCAGCGGCCATCTGCGCCTGGATGCGGCCCTGATCACGGATATCCTGGTCTTCGTCACGCAGGGCCTGTGCCAGAGAGACATCGGCCCGCTCCTCAACGTCGTCATAGGCTTCCGAAACAGCACGCTGCAATCCAGCCCGGCGGGCCATTGCCTCGCCGTCCAGCGCGACGCCATTGCGATAGGCGATGGAACCACTCCACAGGCGGTATCCGCCGCGTGGATCGACACCAAAATCCGTGGCAATCTGGCTCCAGGGGTTGGTTTCGGCGAAATGGATATAGGCCCCGCCGCCATCGAAGGGCTGGCCCAACGCAGTGCTCGTGTACAGCCGTCCGCCGGATCGCTCGCGCGCCTCGATGATCAGGGCTTTCTTGCCCAGACGCTGCAACTCGCGCGCCGCGCCGATGCCAGCCGCGCCCGCGCCGATGATGACGACATCCGTGTCCTCGGCCATCGCCGGGCGGATGAGGGCGGCAGAGGTTACGGTCGCGAGGAAGGCGCGGCGGGAAAAGGATGAGACTGTCATGGGGAAGCGATGTCTTGAAACACAGCGTTGATATTGTGGCAGTTTGGACGAACAGCAAGTGACAATTTGGTTATAACAGCCTTGTGTCAGCTCTCGGGTGGCTTTCCTCGGCGCTTGCGCCCACGCGTCAACGCCACCACCACGCCCCGCAGCGTGCGCACGTCAGCCTCGGTCAGTTCCACGCGGTGGAAGATGTTGCGGAGATTGCGGCTCATGATGGCGCGCTTGCTGTCGGGAATGAAGTAATCCCCGCCCTCC
>JANMFA010000037.1:0-6339 GCA_031377545.1 Hyphomicrobiales bacterium
CCACGTGTTACTCACCCGTCTGCCACTGATGTATTGCTACATCCGTTCGACTTGCATGTGTTAAGCCTGCCGCCAGCGTTCGTTCTGAGCCAGGATCAAACTCTCAAGTTTTAGTTGAGCTTTGAACCGGCTGATCACAACATTTCATTGACGGAGTGCACTATCGATCATCTTGCGATGAACGACGCGTATGTACACTCACTTAGAAACGTTGAACCGCCGAAGTCTCTTGGCCATCCGAAGATGGCCCGCAAGGACTCCGCCGTCCACGTTTCTCTTTCTTGTCTTAAACCTGTCAAACAGCAGCAGAACGACGCGTCATGGTCCGGGGTGACCCGGCTTATGAACTCAACTCTTAAAGCAGAGAAGAAGTCGTTCAGGCGCTCCGCAATGCGGCGGCGCAACGTGGAGCGGTGTATGCCCCCAACCTCTTTGAGTGTCAACACGCTTTTTGAGATTTCTTGACGTTTTTTTGACAGGGCGATGACAATCCCGTCGCTACCTGCCTGGAAAATGACCACTTCCGGGCCCTGGAGCAGTTTCGGCGATTTCCGGGTCACTGCGACAGAGCGGATTTCGTCCGGGTTTCGCCGGAGATGGGCATCCTGTTCGATCCGCCCCTCGACCGATCAACCAGGTCCGCTCTCGGGTCGGGAGCGAACAGGTCTGCCTCATCCCGACAGAAACGCAGTGATCCGGAAATCCCCGAAACTGCTCTGGACGCCTCATTTGAGTCGAATTGCAGCCGGAAGAGACAGCGTCGGTGCTGGCGCGACGTCTTAAGCCGACTCTTGTTAGGACGCACGTGCGCCGCTAGACAGAAACGGCCCGCTTCGGAGCGGCATACATATATATAGGGTGGTACGGAGCACGTGCTCCAGATGGGTCGGGGATGCAGTCTGTTCGAAAAGACCGAACGCCAGGCATGATCGACCTTGGCGACGAGCCGCCGCTTGACGCTGGTGGACGCAAGCATGCCATGGATGACCGGCGTCGCGTCAGTACACGCTGGCTGGCCGCCACCATCCTCACAGGCCTGTCAGGTGCCGGTCTTATGGCGGCAGCAGTGGTCGGTGTGCATGACAGCATCCGCAATGTTGCGGGACGCCCGCAGATGACGGGGGGGCAGCGGACGCAGCCTGCTGCTGTTGATCGACCGCTGGTAACCGCGCGCAAGGGCGACAAGCTGATCCGCAGCGCGGATCTCACGACTGCCAAGCAGACCTTCAAGACGCCCACCACAATCCGCGCTGGCGATCGTGAGGTGATCAAGGTCAAGTCCTTTGCGCGGCTTTCGGCACCACTGCTTCTGGTGGGTGGGGCCTATCAGGATGAAATACCGGCTTTCAATCCCCTCAAGCTTCTGACGGATGGTTCCGACAAGGCGTTCGAGGCAACACCCGTTCAGGCTGCAGATGACCCGGAGGCCGAGGTTTCGCTGATTTCTGTGGAACTCGCGCTATTCAATGCGGCCTTTGCCGGTCAGGGGCTGAACGACCCGGAGGTCAAGGCGCAGGTTAAGGAGACTGGTGCCGTGCCGCGTCGTCAGGTGCCCGCCATCCCGCCGCAGATGCTGCTCGCCAGAACCATGCAGGCTCCCGCATTGGCGGGGAGTTCCGTCGGCTACGCGCCGTTGTCCTCGCCCTTTTCCGGCCTTGAGGTTCGCATGGTCGAGGAGAATGTCACCATCGTGCCCAAGCTGGAGGGCAGGCAGGCTCAGGAGGCGATCGATGAAAAGGTCGCGACCGTCTCGCGCAACCAGACCATCGAGCAGGTCGTGCGCGCCAATGGCGGTACTCAGGCCCAGGGCAAGGCCATCAGCCAGGCACTGAAGGACAAGCCGCTGGCGGAAGGCCAGCGCATCCGCTTCCTGTTCGCTTCGATGGAACCTGGCGCGCCGCGCCAGCTCGTGCGCCTGACGATCTATGGTGATGACCAGATCGAAGGGATCGCTGCGATCAACGACAAGGGAACCTTTGTCTCCGTTGCGCCACCTTCCGCCGAAACCACGGCTGGTGATGATGATGACGAAGAGGAAAACCGTACCGGTCTCGCTCTCTACAACTCACTCTATGAGACGGCCCTGAAGAACGATATTCCCCGTGCCATTGTTGATGATCTCATCCGGATCGTCTCTGCCGACAGCGATACAGACTTCCAACGCCCCGTCTCAGGCGGTGATGCCCTCGACATTTTCTACGCCGAAGAAGAAGAAGGCGATTCGCGCGAGATCCTTTATGTCTCACTGACTGCGGCGGGCGAAACCAAGCGCTATTACCGCTTTACCAACCCGGACGACACCACGGTCGATTATTTCGACGAGAATGGACGCTCGGCCAAGAAATTCCTGATGCGCAAGCCCATCGTCTCGGGCGAACTGCGCTCCGGCTTCGGGTTCCGTCGCCATCCCATCCTGGGCTATTCGAAGATGCACTCCGGCGTGGACTATGCCAACCGCATCGGCACGCCGATTCTTGCGGCGGGCAACGGCACGGTGATCAAGGCGGGCTGGGATTCAGGCTATGGGCGACGCATCGAGATCCAGCACGCCAACGGTTATGTCACGACCTACAACCACATGTCGGGTTTTGCCCGCAACATCCAGCCCGGCGCCCGCGTCCGGCAGGGCACGATCATCGGCTATCTCGGCAACACCGGCCTCTCGACCGGCCCACATCTGCACTACGAGGTGATCGTCAACGACCGTTACGTGGACCCGCTGCGCATCCGCATCCCGCGCGGACGCGAGCTGGACGGCCGCATGCTGGCGGAGTTCAAGCGCGAGCGCGAGCGTATTGATGGATTGAGGACGAAGGCTCCGACGGCTACGCGGGCGGCGGCGTTGGCGGTACGGTGAGCGAACTTCATGCGGACCTGGACGAATCCAGCCTGGGGAGAAAGCCTTGAAGTCGTCAGGAGCTATCATCCGGATTGGATGAATGGCGAGTGGACGCAGCATCTCGGATTCGAGATAGCGGTCTGGGCCATGGGCTTTCTGGTCTTTGGGTTGATAGATCCGTTCCTGGATCTTGTCTTGCAGAGTCTAAGCCTCACGGGGTTCCTCGATATCCTCTCGTCGCGCTAGAGAATGATTTTCGCAACGTCGTTGGCCGCGGGAACAGCCCTCGCCCTGATGTCGCGGTACATCCGCTATAAGGGCTGGGAGCAAGAAGCCCAAGTTGCAGAAACTGCGCAGATGGAAATATTCACGCAAGGCATCTATCCCGTCGGCCATCCATTCGTGAACGGCCTCCATCCCTTCCATGGCTGGGAAGACATGAAGAGCGCCGATTTTTCCTTCGCTCGCCAGAAGCTCTGGATCACGCTCCACTTCCGCACCAGCGAATTGCCACTGAAGCTCAAGCTCGGCAGCCTTCAGGCGGCGACCCTCACCAAATGCATCGTCGCGTATGACCGCGCCTGGAGTTCGCCACTGGGGCTGGCGATGGCGCGTTACGCCGAGATGCGAGAAGGCGGAATCGCCAAGGGAAAGGGCAGCGTGGGGAGCTAGAGCCACGCTCAACTGCCCCTTCTCCAATCCCCCGGCACACGGGCAGATCTGAACAGTCGCCTTCCCAATTGTGGTCTCAAGCATCAATTCGGCTTCCCTTACCTTTTCAATCTCCCTATCGGAAAAGGGTCGCCAAGGAATCCATCGATGCACTCCGCCCTCGACCTCACCCGCGAACTCATCCGCTTCGAGACAATCAGTCCGCCCGGCGACGAGCAGGCGATCACCGAACATCTGGCGCGGCTGCTCACCGCGCATGGCTTCACCTGCGAGATGGTGGACCTGGCACAAGGTCGGCCCAATCTCGTCGCCCGCATTGGCGGATCTTCCGGGAAATCGCCGCTCGCTTTCACCGGGCATACAGATGTGGTTCCGCTTGGTCAGCGGCCCTGGAGCGTCCCGCCATTCGCAGCGCAGGTGAAGGATGGCAAAGTCTGGGGGCGCGGTGCAAGTGACATGAAGGCCGGCGTCGCCGCCTTCGTGACTGCTGCCATCGCCATGGCGCCGCAACTCATGGGCAGCCCCGGCGTGATGCTGCTTGTCACCGCTGGCGAGGAAACCGGCAGCGAGGGTGCGATCGCGCTCGTGAAGAGTGGACGGATGGGTGCAGCTGGCGCGCTTGTCGTGGCGGAGCCCACCTCGAACAGGCCTCTGGTCGGCCACAAGGGCGCACTCTGGCTCACTGCCATTTCATCCGGCGTCACGGCCCATGGCTCCATGCCAGACAAGGGGGTGAACGCGGTCTACAAGGCGGCGAAGGCAGCGATGGCCCTGGAGCGATTCGACTTCAATGTCGCCCGCCATCCGCTCATGGGCGCACCAACCCTGAATGTCGGCTTCCTGCGTGGCGGTCTCAACGTCAATTCCGTGCCCGACAGGGCCGAGGTCGGCATCGATATCCGCACCATCCCCGGGATGAAGCACGCAGCGCTGAAGGAGCAGATCCGCAGCTATCTCGGCCACGACATGGAGCTGATCACGCAAGTCGATCTCGAAAGTGTGTACACCCCAGCCGAAAATCCATGGATTCGCACCGTCTTCGCGGCCTGCCGTGATTTTCAGGGCACCGAGCCTATGGTGGAGACCGCACCCTATTTTACCGACGCCTCGGTGCTCACCCCCGCCATGGACGGGCTGCCGACAGTCATTCTTGGCCCAGGCCCGGCCGAGATGGCGCATCAGACCGACGAATGGTGTGCCATCGACAAGATTGACGAGGCTGTCTCAATCTACAAGCGGCTGATAGCGGAATGGTGCGGCTTGGCGACCTGAGCCTCCGCCAGTCACAGATTGCGCTTGTGGCACCTGCCCCATCACCCCCGCCGCTTCATCCGTGCCTCGAACAGCGTCCTTGCATTGCCATGCGCGATACGCTCTGCGATCTCGCGCGGCAGCTGCCCGAGCCAGGCGCGGTATCCCGCCATGATCTGGCCATAGCTGGCCCAGCGCTCGTTGATCCATGTATCGGAACCAAGCAGGAAGCGTTCGGGAAAACGCGTGAAGAGGCTCCGCCACTCTGACGTCAACTGACCGCCCGAACCGGTAATGCCACTGCGGTACGACAATTCACCCCACAGCATCGGATGTTTCTCCAGCAGTGCGGCCACGCGCTCGGGCGCGAGGCTGAAGCCCGTGTGGGCCCAGATGACCTTCGCCTTTGGATTGTGGCTGAACAGAATCTCGACCGCTTCCTCATCGGCATGCGCGTGCAGATAAAGGTCGTGCTCCACAGCAAAGTTGACCGTCTTCCGGACAACCTCTGTCGCTGCCGCCTGCCCCGTCAGATGAAACTCGCCAATCCCGATGTAATGGCCGCGTTTGAACTCCTCCTGCACCAGTTCAAAGATAACAGGGTTCGTGAACCAGCTCTGGACATCCGGCCGTACCCGGTAAGGGCGGATGAATGGCACGACCCAAAGATCCTGAGGATTGCGGCTCACCAGCGCTTGGGTGCCGTCATTGGGCCGACTCGTGGCAAGAATGCCGGTCACGCGGTGTTGGCGGAACAGCGCCAGCGCCTCATCCATAGACAGATAAGGCGTCGGCTCCCAGTTGTAGTGGAGATGGGCATCGAAGATTTCGATCGGCTGCTGTGCCTGCAGGCCACTGGCAAAACCCGCCGCAGCGAGCGCAAGGAGGCTACGGCGTGAGAATGCTGTGCTCACCGCGCGCCGCCCGCCGGAGCCACCGCCGCCCCTTCGATCCCGTGCCGCTTCAACCCCTCGGCCACGAACCCCGACGCCTTCATCTCCTCGACGTAGCGCGTCAGGAACGCCTGCCCCGCCGGATCACGCCCTGCCGCGAAGCCCATGGCCTGGTTGATGGTCATGAAACTGCCCGGCAGCATCCGCAGGCCGGGCGTCCGTTTCATGTCCGCCTCCAGCTGCTGGCGCACGTTGGCGGCAACGTCGAGGTTCTGATCGATGAACTGTGGCACCACCGCCTGTGAAGTCGGCGCATGTACAAGGGTGGCCTGTTTGATTTCTCGCTTCAGGAAAAGGTCGTAGGCACTGTTCAGACCGACGGCGATGCGCACGCCGGGCCGGTCCACCTCATCCCGGCTGCGAATGGGCGAAGCCTCTCGGACCGCATAGGCCCCCTCGATGTTGATATAAGGTGTCGAGAAAACGATGCCGTCGCTGCGGGCCGGATCGATGGCGAAGAAGCCGATGTCGGCCTCACCCTTGCGCATGGTCTCGACCGCAGCGCCCGCAGAGGTCACGACAACCGGCTCGACCACAAGGCCGATGCGCTTGCCGAGTTCATTGGCCAGGTCAACGGAAACGCCAGTGGGCGATGCTTGGGGATCGGCGCGTTTCGCCAGCACG
>JANMFA010000039.1:0-8205 GCA_031377545.1 Hyphomicrobiales bacterium
CCGGTGCGCTCGCGGGCACGCAATGGGGCAGCTGGGGTTCGGACATCACCAGCAATCAGGTCAGGCAGGCGGGGCTTGACCCCGAAAACCCCGAGATCGCCCGCGTGGTTCGCTTCGCCACGCGTCTGCTGGGGTTTCCGCGCCATCTCTCGCAGCATGTCGGGGGCTTCGTGCTGGCACGCGGCAGGCTGGACGAACTCGTACCCATCGGCAACGCCGCGATGGCGCAGCGCACCTTCATCGAATGGGACAAGGACGATATCGATGCGCTGGGCCTGATGAAGGTCGATGTGCTGGCGCTGGGCATGCTGACCTGCATCCGCAAGGCTTTCGATTGCCTGCGCGACCATATGGGTCTGGACATGGGTCTCGCTGATGTCCCGGCGGATGACAAGGCGACCTACGACATGCTCTGCAGGGGCGAATCCATCGGCGTCTTCCAGGTTGAAAGCCGGGCGCAGATCAACATGCTGCCGCGCCTCAGGCCGCGCAGATTCTACGACCTCGTCATTCAGGTGGCGATCGTCCGCCCCGGCCCCATCCAAGGCAACATGGTTCACCCCTATCTCCGGCGGCGGAACGGGGAGAAGGTTACTTACCCGTCACCCGCACCGCCGCATGATCCAGAGGAGCTTCACAAGGTGCTGGAGAAGACACTGGGCGTGCCTCTCTTCCAGGAGCAGGCCATGCAGCTTGCCATGGTAGCCGCCGAGTTTTCCGATGTGGAGGCGAACCAGCTCCGTCGTGCCATGGCCACTTTCCGCAATGTCGGCACGATGCACCGCTTCGAGACGATGATGGTCGAGCGCATGGTGGCGCGTGGCTACAGCCAGGAGTTCGCGCAGAACTGCTACAATCAGATCAAGGGCTTTGGCAGCTACGGCTTCCCGGAGAGCCACGCGGCCTCCTTTGCCAAGCTCGTTTACATCTCCTCCTGGCTCAAATGCCATTATCCGGATGTCTTTGCCTGTGCGCTGCTCAACTCCCAGCCCATGGGGTTCTATGCGCCCGCGCAGATCGTCCGCGACGCGCGGGAGAATGGCGTCGAGATCCGCCCCGTCGACATCAACAGCAGCTTCTGGGACAACACGCTTGAACCGGCCTCGGCTGGCTGGCCAGAGCGCGACAGACGCGTGCCGTTTGCCCTTCGCCTCGGCTTCCGGCAGGCAGAGGGCATCCACGAGGCCGAGGCAAACCGTCTGATTGCCATGCGGCGCGGCGGGTTTTCCTCAACCGAGGAACTGGCGGGCCGCGCACAACTCCATGGTCGTCCGATGCGTGCGCTTGCGGATGCCGATGCCTTCCGCTCGGTCGGGCTTGACCGTCGGCAGGCCCTCTGGGAGGTACGCCGCCTGCCGGAGGACGATCCACTGCCGCTTTTCGCTGCGGTCGACGCCCGCGAGTTGGGCGATGAGCCGGATGCAGATCTCCCGCAGATGAGTCTGGGCGAGCATGTCGCCACCGACTACCAGACGATGCGTCTTTCCCTCAAGGCGCATCCCATGGCCTTGCTGCGCCCGGTCTTCGCGCGCCAGAATATTCTTACCTGTGCCGACACGGCCATCCGGTCCGATGGACGTTTTACGCGCACGGCTGGCCTCGTTCTGGTTCGCCAGCGTCCTGGCAAAGGCAATGCGATCTTCATCACGCTGGAAGACGAGACGGGCGTTACCAATGTGGTTCTGTGGGCGCGGCAATTCGAAGCGTTTCGCCGCGAGATCATGGCCGCGCGGCTGATGCTGGTTGAGGGGCGCGTGCAGAGAAGTCCGGAAGGTGTCGTGCATCTGATGGCGAGCAAGGTGATGGATCGCTCGGCAGAACTCGATCACCTCTGGGATGCGCATGGGTGTGGCGTGGCGCTGACGAAATCATTGCTCTCACCAGCCGATGAAGGGGCAACGCTCGGCGAGCCCGGCAATGCCCGCGATCTCCGGCAAGCAGTCATTCCGCCGCCCCTGCATCTCGCCCCACCACCGCGCAGCCGCCATCCGCGTGATGCGCGTATTCTGCCGAAGAGCCGGGATTTTCATTGAAATTTGTGGGATCTTCCTTCCTTGGGGGCTTTTGGGCCAACGTCTTCCGTCGACATCTGAATGGAATGGCACGCCCCCCGCCTTTATTGTACCCTTGCGACTTGAAGACCGAGAAGGGACAGACCGATGGCTCAGACCGCCCGACGATTGCCACTGTGGTTCGCAGGCCTTGCCCTGATGGCTTTCTCCCAGCCGTCCCTTGCGCAGACTGCGGCACCTGAAGGAGCCACCGGCCGCACGAGCAAGACGCTCGGCATCACCACAAAATACATGGCCGCAGCCGCCAATCCCCTGGCAACGGAGGCCGGGCGCGAGATGCTGCGGGCGGGAGGCAGTGCCGTCGACGCGGCGGTCGCGGTCCAGCTGGTGCTCAATCTCGTCGAGCCGCAAAGTTCGGGAATCGGCGGCGGGGCTTTCATCCTGCATTGGGACAAGGCTGCCGCAAAGCTGGTGACATATGACGGTCGGGAGAAAGCACCAGCCGCCGCAACACCAGAACGGTTCATGGGTGCCGATGGCAAGCCGATGGCCTTCATGGAGGCGGTCGTGGGGGGGCGGTCCGTCGGGGTGCCGGGCACGGTGCGTTTGCTCGAAACCGCCCACAAGGCGCATGGCAAATTGCCCTGGGCGAAGCTGTTTGAGCCTGCCATCCGCCTTGCGGACAGCGGTTTTGCCGTTTCGCCCCGCCTGCACGGACTGCTTGCGCAGGAAAAGGCCCTTCTGGCAGATCCGCGTTCGAAGGCTTATTTTTACAACGCCGAGGGCAAGGCGCACCCGATCGGGCATGTCCTGACCAATCCGGATTTTGCCCGCACCTTGCGCGAGATCGCAGCGAAGGGAGCAGAGGCGTTCTACAACGGAGCTATCGCCGATGATATCGTGGCCACGGTGCGCAGCCATCCGGGCAATCCCGGGGATATGACGCTCGCCGATCTGGCGGCTTACAAGGTTGAGGAGCGCGAGCCGGTCTGCGGTGCCTACCGGACCTTCAGTGTTTGTGGCATGGGCCCGCCCAGTTCCGGCGGTGTTGCGGTGTTGCAGATCCTCGGCGTGCTCGACGGGCAGAACATGGCCGCCATGGGCCCCGGAGCGGACGCGGCGCACTGGATGACGGAGGCCGGACGGTTGGCCTTCGCGGATCGGGGGCTCTATCTCGGTGACCCCGCTTTCGTGTCGGTCCCGGTCAGCGGGCTGATCGATCAGGCCTATATCCGCAGCCGCGCCGCGCTGATCGATCCGGCCCGCTCCATGGGGCGCGCCAAGCCCGGTCAGCCGCCCATGAAGAGAACGTTCAACTTCGCGCCATCCGATGGCATCGAGAATGGCACAAGCCACATCTCGATCATCGACGGAGCGGGCAATGCTGTTGCGATGACCACGACAATCGAAGACGGTTTTGGTGCGCGCATCATGACCCGCGGCGGATTCCTGCTCAACAATGAACTGACGGATTTCAGTTTCGTGCCGGCTGAGGACGGCAAACCCGTTGCCAACCGGATCGAACCGAACAAGCGGCCGCGCAGTTCCATGGCCCCGACCATCGTTTTCGATGCTTCTGGAAAGCTCTACGCGGTCACAGGGTCACCAGGCGGCAGCCAGATCATCCAGTATGTCGCCAAAACCCTTGTCGCCATTCTCGACTGGAAACTGGATCCGCAGCAGGCCGTGGATTTTGGCAATGTCGGCAGCCGCAATGGTCCGACCGAACTCGAGACGGGAACGGAATCGGCGCAGTGGAAATCGGCGCTCGAAGCCAAGGGGCATGAGTTGCGGATGATCCCGATGACATCCGGTGCGCAAGCCATCGTGGTCACACCCACAGGCTACCTGGGCGGTGCGGACGGACGCCGGGAGGGTGTCGCCATCGGGGATTGAGGTGGCTTGCCTGCGGTCCGTGTGCTGCCTTGCATCGCCGGACAACGACGGGCTATTGCCTGTCTGCCATTCTCGCCGTGAGGTTCCATGCGCCTTCTGATCATCAACCCGAACACCACGCCCGCAATGACCGAAAAGGTGCGCGAGAAGGCGCAAAGCGTCCTTCCACGGAGCTGGGAGGTCAGCGCTGTCAACGGGCGTTTCGGGCCACGCTACATCGCAAGCCGGGCAACCTTCGCCGTGGCATCCCATGCCGCGATCGACGCGTTTGCCGCCTATGGCAGCGGCTGCGACCTCGTGCTGCTCGCCTGTTTCGGCGATCCTGGGCTTGATGCTGTGCGGGAGGCTTCCGCTGTTCCAGTCATTGGCCTGGTCGAGGCATCGGCACAGGAGGCTTCGGCGGATGGTCGACGGTTCTCGATTGTCACGGGCGGCGCGCTCTGGGAGCCGATGCTGCGCGAGAGCCTGCAGGCGCGCGGATTGATGCAGGGGCTGGCCTCCATCCGGACCGTGGCTCCTGATGGAGGCATGATCGCGCGGGATCCTGACGGAGCGCTGCGCCTGCTCGCAGACACCTGTGCGGCCTGCATCCGGGACGATGGCGCTGAGGCTGTCATTCTGGGCGGCGTCGGATTGGTCGGGCTCGCCGAAAGGATCATGCCGCTGGCTGGCAAGCCGGTGATCTGTTCCGTGATGGCCGGATTGCGTGCGGCAATGGCGGCAGAGAGATGGGCTGCCAAGCCTGATTTGCCAACCCCCTCGGCAATCCAGTCCGTCGGGCTGTCGGCCGAACTGGATCGTTTGCTGGCAGGTGTGACCAGTCCGCAGTGACTCTCAGGCCCTCGGCATTGCTGCGGGACGCGCCAGCCTGGCCTGTGCGGCAAGACGAATACCCGCGTTCGCCGCGCCATATCCCGTATAGCCGTCGCGCTGGACGATCTCGAAGAAGAACCCACCGTCCAGCGTGGTGGTATAGGCTTGGTAGAACACGCCCTGTGCGTCGCGGTCATACAGGATATTGAGCGCCTTCAGCCCATCGATTTCTTCGACGGACAGATCGGTCCGGGCCTCCAGGTCATCATAGTAATTCTCCGGAATCGCCAGAAGCGTCACGCCCTGCGTCACCATCGCAGCAATCGTCTTGCGAATGTCCGCGGTTGTCAGGGCAATATGCTGCACGCCGGAGCCAAAAAAGTCCGTCACGAAACGGGCGGAGAGCGTGCGGTTGCTCTGCGAGCCATTCAGCACGAGCCGCAGCCCCTGCACCGCATCCCCGATGCCGCTTTCGATCACCTGGCTTTGCACCACGCCGCCGGGGTCCAGAACCGCCTGACTGGGTGTTTTCCCCGCATCAAGCAGGGAGGTGTAGAAGAGCAGCCAGGTCAGCATCTCCTCGTACTGCATCGTCTGGGAGATGTGATCGACCGCCAGGAGTCCGGCACTGGTTCCAGCCTCGTGGGTCGGAATGAAATCGACCTCAGACCAATGGCCAAGCGCAGAGGCCTCATCGACGAAATACACAAGGCTGCCACCAAGGCCGCGCACCGCCGGGATGTCGAGTTCTCCGGGACCGACAGCGCCGCGGTGCGGTGAATCCAGCAGCGCGGTCGCCCGCGCAATGGTTGCCTTGGCATCCGTTACCTTGAGGGCCAGAGCGCATACAGAAGTGCCATGCGTGATCTGGTAGGAATGCGCGAAGCCTTCCTTGTCGCTGTTCACGACAATGCGGATTTCGCCTTGCCGCCAGAGCGACACATCTTTCGAGCGGTGACGGCCTGTCCGGGTGAAGCCCATGGCGCAAAGCAGTGTTTCAAAGCCTGCGCGATCCGCCTCGTCCGCCGAGAATTCGATGAATTCGACGCCCTTCACGGTCGCGGGTGGTGGCATGGGTCTCGAGCCGGACAGCGGCCGCTGCAGACGTCGCGACGCCTCGTCCATCAGCCAGATCAGCGAGCGATGGCCATCGAGCGCAACAGACCGCGCCGACCCCGCCCGGAACCGGTCGTTGAAGATCTCCAGGCTGAGATAGCCATCGTATCCCGTGGCCTGCAGCGCATCCATGAAACCGGCCAGGTCGAAATCGCCTTGGCCAGGCAGGCAGCGCCAGTGACGGCTCCACGACAGATAATCCATCTGCAGTCGCGGAGCATCGGCAAGTTGCACCAGCAGGATCTTTTCCTTCGGAATATTGCGGATGGCCGAGAGGTCGAGATTGCGCGACTGGATGTGGAACGTGTCGAGGATCGTTCCGACGCAGGCATGATTGGCACGGCGGACAATCTCCCAGGCATCCCGGTAATCATGGATATGGCGGCCCCAGGCCAGCGCCTCATACCCCACCTTCATGCTGCGACTTGCGGCTCGGTCGCCCAGTTCCGCAAAATCGGCTGCCAGGCGCTCGATGCCGCCTTGCGCTTCAGGCGACAGGTTGGAGCAGACAAACAGCAGATCCGTCCCCAGTTCCTGCAGGAGATCGAACTTGCGCTCCGCCCTGTCAAACGTGCGCTGACGCTTTTCGGCTGGCATGCCCTCAAAGTCGCGGAAGGGCTGGCAGGTTATTATGGTCAGCCCGAGATCGCCGCACATCCTGCGCACTTCTGCGGGCGAACCGGGATAGGCAATCAGATCGTTCTCGAAAATCTCGACAGCCTTGAATCCGGCAGCGGCAATCGCTTCCAATTTTTCCTGAAGGTTGCCGGAGACGCAGACCGTGGCAATCGAAGTCTTCATGGAAGCGTTCCGTCAGTAGCTGATGCGCGCCAGGCCACGCAGTGTGTCTGGCGTTGTGGTCGGGAAACCGAAAAACTCGAGATACGCCGGGATCTGCTCGAAAAGCATATCCAGGCCAACCTGTACCTTGCAGCCCCTCGCCCGGGCCGCTGCAAGAAATGCGGTCGTCTCCTGCCGCATCACCACCTCGCCCACGAAGGATGACGGTGCGATGCGCTGAACATCGACCGGCATCGGATCGTTTTCGTTCATGCCAAGTGGCGTCGCATTGACGATGATGTCGTGTCCCGCAGGATCGTTGCTGCCTGTCTCGATCTGCAACGATGGGTAATGGGTCGCCAGCCGCGTAGCGAGGCCATGCGCCGCAGCACCATTGACGTCATGGAGCCCGATCCGTGCGAGACCTGCACGGGCAAGCGAAGCCGCGATGGCGGAGCCGACACCGCCCGCGCCCACGACCAGTGCGCTGGTCCCTTTGACAGCGCGGCCCTTGCGCATCATGCCGCGCACGAACCCCTCTCCGTCGAACATGTCGCCCAGCAGCGTGCCATCCGGTCGAACGACCACCGCATTGCAGGAGCCTGCAATCTTCACTGCGGTCGAGACCTCATCGAGCAACTCCACCACCGCCACCTTGTGGGGCATCGTGATGAGCGCGCCGTGCACATTGGAGAACCGGAAGACAAGCGGCAGTGCCACTGAAAAATCCTCGCCCTTCACACCCATGGGGACAACACAGGCATTGAGCCCGATACTCTCGAAATATGGATTGTAGATCATCGGTGCCTTGAAGCTCGACGTCGGATAGCCGATGTGAGCAATAAGCGTGGTGCGACCGTCGAGCATCGTCAGCCGAGCCTTTGGCTGGAGCCGGTGCGGGCGGCCCGTTGTATGGCGTCAATCACCTTCAGCGTCTTCAGTCCTTCCTCGCCGGAAACCAGCGGCTCTTCCTCGCCGCGGATGACGCGGACGAACTGCTGGATCTGCAGCCGCAGCGGATCGGTCTGTGCTGCAATGCTGCGCTCGACGCGGAAGGGTTCCCACCAGCTGCGCTTCGCCTCGTTCGACCAGAGCTCAAGGCGTGGAATGGAAAGTGAGCCATGGGTGCCGCCGATGGTGAGGCAGGTCTGGTCGGTCTGGGGATAGGCCGGGTTCTCACCCGTCGTCTGCTCCCAGTTCCAGGGTGCGACGATGGTATCGCTGACGTTCATCGTACCCAGTGCTCCATTGGCGAAACGCAGGATGACGACGGTCGTTTCATCCACTGCAAACTTGCGGATCGCATTCGACTGGAAAGCCTGCACCTCGACGATCTCGCCGCAGAAATGTCGGAGCAGATCAACATCGTGGATCAAATTCATCATCACAGGGCCAGCACCAAGCTCGCGCCGCCAGGGCACCTCGAAATAGTCATCCGGTTTCATCAGCCAGAAGAAGCCATGCACGGAGACGATTGTTCCAAGCTTGCCAGAGGTGATGATTTCCTTTGCACGCCGAACCATCGGATTGTGCCTGCGATGGTGGCCCGTCAGCAGCGGCGCTGGAACCGAGGCCGCTGCCGGGTTTG
>JANMFA010000063.1:0-5321 GCA_031377545.1 Hyphomicrobiales bacterium
CCGACATAGACCACGACGAGGATCATCGCGAGGAACTCGGCCCCCATCAGGACAAACAGTCCCGCCGCGTTGAAGAACGCCAGGATCAGCCAGAGCACGGAATGCACCGGGTTGCGCGCCGTGATCACCATCAGGGCCGAAGCCAGGGTGACACCCGCGAAGAGGTAGAAGAAGAGGGCCAGCGTGTTCATCTTCGTCCTGTTAACCTGCCTTCTCACTTGGGAGAAGGTGGTCGGCGGATGCCGACCGGATGAGGGAGAAACACGACGGTTTGAGGTTCTCCCTCATCCGTCATGCGTTCCGCATGACACCTTCCCCCAAGGGGGAAGGAAAATTCACCTGTAAGGAGCATCGGCGGCGATGTTGCGGGCGATTTCCCGCTCCCAGCGCGCGCCGTTCTCCAGCAGTTTGTCCTTGTCGTAGAAAAGCTCCTCGCGCGTTTCCGCCGCGAAAGCGTAGTTCGGGCCTTCCACGATGGCGTCCACCGGGCAGGCCTCCTGGCACATGCCGCAATAAATGCATTTCGTCATGTCGATGTCATAACGCGTGGTGCGACGTGTGCCGTCGTTGCCACGTGGCGCCGCCTCGATGGTGATGGCCTGCGCGGGGCAGATCGCCTCGCAGAGCTTGCAGGCGATGCAGCGCTCTTCGCCATTGGGATAGCGGCGCAAGGCGTGCTCGCCGCGAAAGCGGGGGCTGAGCTGGCCGCGCTCGAACGGATAGTTGATCGTGGCCTTGGGCTTGAAGAAATAGCGCATCGACAGGAAGAACGCCGAGACAAATTCCTTCAGCAGCAGACCCTTGGCGGCTTGTGCGAGTGACATCGTGATCCCTTCTTACTGAGCCGCCATCACACCGGCCCAGCCGGTGATCTGGAGAACGAGGCCATAGAAGAACACGGCAAACAACGAGAGAGGCAGGAAGACCTTCCAGCCCAGACGCATCAACTGGTCATAGCGGTAGCGCGGAACGAAGGCCTTCACCATCGCGAAAAAGAAGAAGACGAAGCACACCTTGAGCACGAACCAGACCGGGCCGGGAACCCAGGTGAACGGCGGCAGATCGACCGGCGAGGTCCAGCCACCGAGGAACAGGATGGCCGTGAGCGCGCACATCGTGACGATGGCGACATACTCCCCCAGCATGAACATCATGTAGGGCGTGGAGCCGTATTCCGACATGAAGCCCGCGACGAGCTCCGACTCTGCCTCTGGCAGATCGAAGGGCGGACGGTTGGTTTCAGCGAGCGCCGAGATGAAGAAGATCACCATCATCGGGAACAGCGGCAGCCAGTACCAGTTGAGGATGGTCAGCCAAGGCACGCCCAGCGCTGTTGCGAGGCCATAGTTCTTCTGCGCCAGGATGATGTCGTTCATGTTGAGCGAACCGACGATCATCAGGACGCAGATGATCACGAAACCGAGGCTCACCTCGTAGGACACCATCTGCGCGGCGGAGCGGAGAGCGCCCAGGAACGGATATTTCGAGTTGGACGCCCAGCCCCCCATGATCACGCCGTAAACGCCGAGAGATGAAATGGCGAAGATGTAGAGCACGCCGACATTGATATCGGAGATCGCCCAGCCATCATTCACCGGGATTACCGCCCAAGCCGAGAGAGCAAGGGTTGCCGTGACAAGTGGAGCCAACAGGAAGATGCCCTTGTTGGCCCCGGCCGGAATCGTCGGTTCCTTCAGGAAGAACTTCAGCAGATCCGCAAAGCTCTGCAGCAGACCCCAGGGGCCCACAACGTTCGGGCCGCGGCGCAGCTGAACAGCCGCCCAGATCTTGCGGTCGGCGTAAAGGATATAGGCCACGAAAACGAGCAGGGCGACGATCAGGATCACGCTTTTCAGCAGGATCGTTCCGACGAGGAGGAGGATGTCGATCAGGGTCATTGTCCGATCCTCATTCCGCCGCCATCGCGAGCGTGCCCTTCGCGAGCGCCGAACATTCCGCCATAACAGCAGAGGCGCGGGCGATCGGGTTCGTCAGGTAGAAATCGCTGATGGTCTCGGCAATGGGCGCTTTGCCAACCTTGGTCGAGCCTTTTGCCAGTCTCGCGATGGCCGCAGGATCAGCAGTCTGCACATTGTCGATGGCGGCAAGATGCGGATGCACCACGTAAATCGCCTTGCGGAGCTGCGCGAGGTTGTCAAATGGCAGCGTTTTGCCCAGCGTTTCCGACAGCGCACGAAGGATCGCCCAGTCTTCCTTGGCTTCACCTGGCGGGAAGACCGCGCGATTGGTCAGCTGCGGGCGGCCTTCCGTGTTCACATAGGTCGCCGATTTTTCGGTGTAGGCCGCACCGGGAAGGATAACATCGGCGCGTTGTGCGCCCCGATCGCCGTGCGTGCCCTGATAGACAACGAAAGCGCCAGCGGGCACGTCGATTTCGTCGGCGCCAAGATTGAACAGCACGTCCACGCCTCCCCCAAGCATCGCGGCAGTATCAAGCCCGCCCTCGCCTGGCACGAAGCCGATATCCAGCGCGCCGACCATGCTGGCCTGCGTATGCAGGACGTTGAAGCCGTTCCAGCCATCCTTGATCACGCCCAGCGCCTGCGCCGCACGTGCTGCGGCCGCCATCAGTGCTGCACCATCCGGTCGGTTGAAAACGCCTTCGCCGACGATGAACATTGGCTTTTCCTTGTTCGCGGGTGCATGGCTCGCGAATTTGACCAGTGCTTCAGGATCTGCGGAGAGGTGGTTGTATTCATAGGTCAAATCGACCTTCGACCCTAGAACGCCAGAGAGAAGGCCGCCTTTGATGGAGCGCTTGCGGATTCGGGCATTCAGGATCGGCGCTTCTCGCCTTGGATTGGAGCCGATGATCATGATGGCATCGGCGGCTTCGATGCCTTCGATGGTCGTGTTGAAGATGTACGAGGCGCGGCCCTTCGACGGATCCAGCCCACCCCTGCCCTGCATGTCGGTGTTGGGAGCTCCCAACGCGGTCATCAAGGACTTCAGCGCGAACAATTCCTCGACGCCAGCAAGCGCGCCGCCAATGGCGCCAATGCGCCCCGGCTTCGTCTTGCCAATCCTGGCCGCAATGGCGGCCAACGCTTCGTTCCAACTGGCGGGGCGCAACTTGCCGTTCTCGCGGATGTATGGACGGTCGAGCCGCTGGGTCTTCAATCCGTCCACGACATGGCGAGTCTTGTCCGAAATCCATTCCTCATTGATCGCCTCGTTGACGCGCGGAAGGATGCGCAGCACCTCTTTCCCACGGGAATCGATGCGGATGTTGGAGCCGACTGCGTCCATGACATCGATGGATTCGGTTTTTGTCAGCTCCCAGGGGCGGGTACGGTTCTGGTACGGCTTGGACGTCAATGCGCCGACGGGGCAAAGATCAACCACATTGCCCTGCAACTCGGAAGACATCGCGGCTTCGAGATAGGTCGTGATTTCCATGTCTTCGCCGCGACCGATCGCACCCAGATCACCCACGCCAGCCACTTCCTGCGTGAACCGCACGCAGCGCGTGCAATGGATGCAGCGCGTCATCGTGGTTTTCACCAGCGGGCCGATGTTCTTGTCCTCGACCGCGCGCTTGTTCTCGGCATAGCGGGAATTGTCCACGCCGTAGGCCATGGCCTGGTCCTGCAGATCGCATTCGCCGCCCTGATCGCAGATCGGGCAATCCAGTGGATGGTTGATGAGCAGGAATTCCATCACGCCCTCGCGGGCCTTCTTCACCATGGGTGACTTGGTCGAAATCACCGGCGGCTCGCCATTGGGGCCGGGGCGGAGATCGCGCACGCCAATGGCGCATGATGCCTGCGGCTTGGGCGGACCGCCCTTCACCTCGACGAGGCACATGCGGCAGTTTCCAGCGACGGACAGACGCTCGTGGAAGCAGAAACGCGGCACCTCCGCGCCAGCAGCTTCGCAGGCCTGCAGCACTGTGTAGGTCGGCGGAACGTCGACCTCTGTGCCATCGATGATGAGCTTGGTCATCCCCAGACTTTCCTAACGGAGCGGAACAACGGGTCGCCCCGGAACGACCGGCGCAATGCCACCCGCCGGATCGGCCGGGCGCGCTGCGGAGGCCGTACGAGGCGCTTCCGACTGCTGCTTGAGATCAGCCAGCGAACGGT
Source organism: Hyphomicrobiales bacterium (assembly GCA_031377545.1). GTDB lineage: Bacteria > Pseudomonadota > Alphaproteobacteria > Rhizobiales > Beijerinckiaceae > JADCCX01. The sequence continues at coordinate 4,107 of JANMFA010000063.1, forward strand.
TTGCACCTTCGACATCGGCCTGCGTCAGGCTCAGCTGGCAGCTGGATGCGCCGCCATCCACGATGAAACGGTCTTCGGAAACGGTTGTTCCGGGCCCGTTGGGCAGTGTTTCGAGGTAAATGCGCTGTGTTCGCCCAGGCTTGTGGGCTCCGCATTGGGCTTCGACCACTTCGGATGACGCTGACATCGGCGCTTCCAGCGTCACGCCGGTCTGGTTGGAACCGACGATGGTGGTGCCCCTGCGCTGTGCGCGCGCAATGATCGTATCCTGAACCCGTTTGGGCGAGGCGTTGATCACCATGCTGGGACGACCGCCGGTTGCAGGCAGCGGCTGTTGCGGCACGACTGGCAACTGCTGCGGCTGCGCCACGCGTGGCGGCTGGCCGCCGAACGGGTTGGAGAACGGACTGCCGCCGGAATTGCAACCTGCCAGCAGAACCGTTGCGCTCAACGCCAATCCTTTAGCCAAGACTTTCGCCATCATTGCATTCTCCTCGAAACGTGCCCCGTCCCGGTCATTATTCGGCTGCCATCATCAGTTTGGCAGGCTCACCATGCGGATTCGCCGCATATTGGTCGATACGCGCCTCGATTTCATGGCGGAAATGGTTGATCAGGCCCTGCACCGGCCATGCCGCCGCGTCGCCCAATGCGCAGATCGTATGCCCCTCAACCTGCTTTGTGACATCGAGAAGCATGTCGATCTCGCGTTTCTGTGCCCTGCCCTCGGCCATGCGCGTCAGCACGCGCCACATCCAGCCCGTGCCCTCACGGCACGGCGTGCACTGGCCGCAGCTTTCGTGCTTGTAGAAGTAGCTGATGCGAGCGATGGCGCGGATGATGTCGGTCGATTTGTCCATAACGATCACAGCCGCCGTGCCGAGGCCCGATTTCAGCTTGGACAGCGAGTCGAAATCCATCGGCGTGTCGATGATCTGATCCGCCGGCACCATGCGCACGGATGAACCGCCTGGGATCACTGCCTTGAGATTGTCCCATCCGCCGCGCACGCCGCCGCAATGCTTGTCGATCAAGTCGCGGAAGGTCAGGCCCAATGCCTCTTCCACATTGCACGGCGTGTTCACATGGCCGGAGACGCAGAACAGCTTGGTGCCGACATTGTTGGGGTTGCCGATGGAGGAGAACCAGTTGGCCCCCCGGCGCAGGATGGTGGGGGCGACCGCGATGGACTCCACGTTGTTGACCGTGGTCGGG
>JANMFA010000093.1:0-2217 GCA_031377545.1 Hyphomicrobiales bacterium
TTGCCATAATTAAATTTAAAGCATTGATATTGCTCATGAATATTGCGTCTTGACAGGCTGGGCTTATCCTGAACCGGCGTTCTGCGACGCGGACCAGGTGGCTGCTCAGAACTCCGGCGGGTTTCCCGTATATCGCGGCGGCGCCAGCTGTCTCGAGGGGGTAAACGCCGGAATGCCAAAGGATTTCTGGCCGACATTGGCGGCCGCCTCCGCCAGTTCCTGCTCAACCGAATCAAGCGTGGCACGGTCGGTCTCGATGTCGCGCTTGAGCTGGATCAGCCGCTCGGCCCAGGCATCCGTCAGTTGATCGCCTGGCGTGGTGGTGAGTGCCGCCAGTTCATCCTCGGCTTCACGGAATTCCAGCATGCGGATGAAATGGTCGAAACAGCGCTCGACGAAGCTCTCGTCCGGCAAGGCCTTCAGAACAGGGAAAGCCTCGACCAGCCGATGTCCCCAGATCAGGCCCCGCCGCAGATCCTCGCGGCCATGCATGAAATCGAGGCACTCCATGAAATAGGGATCAAGCAGGTTGTAGAATTCCGTCTGTTCCGGACCCTCGTATTCGTCGATGACGCGCAGAACATCGGACAGGAATGTGTCATAGGTCGTGGTGCCATGGACCTCGGATTTGAAGTCGCCGCGCAGCTTCAAGCCGGCGATCCGCTCGCGATGGCGCTCCGTCAGATCCGGAAAATGGATGCACAAACCGAGGAAAATGCGCTCCAGCGCAATGAACTTGGGCGCCACCGCTCCCATTGCGGCTTCGCTTCCCGCCGATAGCCTGACCTGTTCGCGCTGCCCGCCCTTGCCGCCCTTGAATCCCGCCTTACCCGACCTCTTGCCGCCACCCTGATCCCAGAAAAACTGGTTGAGACGGAAGCGCATGGACAATTCGTAGCGCCGCCTCACCAGCGGATCGCCGATCTGGGCGATGAGATCCTTGAAGGTCTTTTCCAGCATCGCCTGCCGGTCGGGCGATCCCGCATCGACATGCGCGGTTTCGCGCTGCCAGAGCGCATCCCACAATCCGGACGCCTTGGCCGTGACCGCTGCGAAAGCGTCCACGCCTTTCGTCTTGATCAGATCATCAGGATCCTGTCCGGACGGCAGGATGGCAAAGCGGAAGGAAAAACCGGTTTTCAGCGCAGGCAGAATACGGTCGATGGCGCGGTTGGCGGCACCGACGCCCGCCTTGTCGCCATCGAAACAGATGATCGGTTCCGGCGCGAACCGCCACAGCGTCGCGATCAGCTCCTCGGTGAAAGCCGTGCCAAGCGTGGCCACGACATGGCGGATACCTGCCTGCCAGACCGCGATGGCATCAAGGTAGCCCTCGGTCGCGATCACGGTGCCCGCCTTGAACGCAGCTTCGCGGGCGCGGTGGCCGTTGAAGACGAGGAAGCCCTTCTTGAACAGGGCGGTTTCCGGGCTGTTCAGGTATTTTGGCTTGCCATCCGGATCGAGCACGCGGCCGCCAAACGCGACAACTCGGCCTTGTCCGTCCTGGATCGGGATGATCACCCGGTTGCGGAAACGGTCATAGAGCGCACGGTTGCCCTCCGGCTCGATCACGAGGCCCGCGTCGAGCATCTGCTGATCCGTGACATTGTGGCTGCGCAGATGCGTCAGCAGCGCATCGCGGCTTTCCGGCGCGAAGCCCATGCGGAATTCGGCCTGCGTACGATCCGTGAACTGGCGCTTGGCGAGATAGGTCCGCGCATTGGCTCCCACGGGTTTCTGCAACTGCGCCTCGAAGAATTTCGCTGCGAGTTCGACCACATCGTAGAGGTCTTTCCGCTTCTTCTCCTGTTCCACCGCCTCCGGCGCAAACTTCGGCAGCGCCACGCCCGCCTCGTTGGCGAGCCGTTCGACGACTTCCGGGAATGGCAGGCCTTCCGTTTCGGTTACGAAACGAAAGATGTCGCCATGCTTGCCGCTGGAGAAGCAATGGTAAAAGCCTTTCTGGTCGTTGACGTAGAAGGACGGCGTCTTTTCCGCCTGAAAGGGCGACAGGCCCTTGAACTCACGCCCCGATTTGACGAGCTTCACCCGACGGCCAACGACAGCCGAAACCGGCAGCCGGGCGCGGATTTCATCGAGGATGGAGGGCGGGAAGCGCATGGGCCATCATTGGACCATCATAGGGGCTTGATCAAGGCAATGCGATTGTATATACAAATTCAGTGCCGTCATCGACAATGCGATTACCCCATCGCA
>JANMFA010000105.1:0-6227 GCA_031377545.1 Hyphomicrobiales bacterium
AAGGAGCTCCGGATTCGGCTCCAAGATCGAATGGTCGGGGCGGCAGGATTTGAACCCGCGACCCTCTGGTCCCAAACCAGATGCGCTACCAGACTGCGCTACACCCCGTACTCTTCGGTCTTGTTGCGCAGCGGGGTATCATGGCGAACCGGATACCACAAGCGTTTCTGCTCACTTGATCAGCGGGTGTTTTACCAGATCACCGGCCTTGAGGCCAAGCTTGGCCGCGATTCCGCCATTCAGCTCCAGAACATAGCGCACGGGGGCTCCGGCAGGGATCGTGGTTTCGTCCATCGGTTGCGCCCGTTCATGGATCCGATGGATCTCGCCATTGGCCCGGATGAACAGCATGTCGAGCGAAATCTTGGTGTTGCGCATCCACATCGTGACTGGCTCTTCGCGGTCGAAATCGAACAGCATGCCGCGGTCTTCCGGCATATACTCGCGGAACATCAGGCCCTTGGCCCGCTGTTCCGGCGTTTTCATCACTTCTGTCTGGAATACATGCGTTCTGGTGCCAGAGACGATCTCCAGCCGTTCGAGCGAACTCTGGGCTTGCGGGCTGACCTGCTGCAGCTTCCGAGACAGATCGGTCCCGAAGAGATTCGTGGTCAGCGAGACGCTGGTGACGCCCAGCATCGCCGCGACAATGCCAGCGACGATCCATTTTGTACAATTGGATTTTGGGGGTGCTTCGGTCATACGGACGTCCTCATGGACCAACGGTATATCGCCGGAACCCCATCACGGGAAGTCGTCAGTGTGAAGCGGGCGGAGCGCCTGTCAGCGGACGGATTTCTGCAGCCATCAGGCCCTTGGAACTGTCGCCATAGCGTACCAGCACCGTTTCGCCCGGCACCAGTTCGGTGATGCCATAGCGACGCAGCGTTTCCATATGCACGAAAATGTCCGGTTGGCCTTCGCCCGTTGTCACGAAACCGAAGCCGCGCAGGCGATTGAACCATTTCACCACAGCCCGCTCGAGACCGCTGCTGGGCGTGACCTGAACATGCGTGCGGGCCTGCGGCAGTTGCGAGGGATGCATAGCCGTGGTCGGATCGATCGACAAAACGCGGAAGGCCTGCAGTCCACGGGTGCGCATCACCGCCTCGACAACGATCCGCGCACCTTCAGGTGCCGCCACGAACCCTCCGTTGCGCAGAACCGTCACATGCAAGAGCACGTCTGCCGCACCGTTATCGGGCATGATGAAGCCGTAACCCTTTGCGGCATCAAACCATTTGATAAAACCGGCGACTTCGACCAGATCGAGGGCGTGATCGGCTGCGGTTTCGGCAACAGAACCCGCCTGCGGAGCGGTCTGGACACCGCCAGCCATCTTGTTGGCCACATCATCAGAGTTCATACGCGTCGCCTCACCACGTCGATACGCAAACAGCGAATCTACTGTAATAGGATCATATCACCAGTCATTGACTGTCAAAGGGCAAATTTAGGTTTGCACATGATCCAGCCGCAATTGCATCCCGGAAAGCACACTTCCGATATCCGCCTGAATCACCAGATCAGCCATTGTATCAAGCTGGGTGCTCTCGCCAGTCAGGATGACGAGCCTCGCACCATTCTCGCGCGCCGCCCGCGGCAATCCGGCAGCCGGAAAAACAACGAGTGACGAGCCAATCGCGATGAACAAATCACACGCCAGTGTCGCTTTCGCGGCACGCCGCATCGCAGTTTCGGGCATTGCCTGACCAAAAGAGATCGTGGCGGACTTGAGGATGCCACCACACGCGCGGCAGGGCGGCGGCACCCCCTCGTGCTCGAAGGCAAGGCGGATGTCGGCCAGTTCATGCCGGGATGCACAGGAAAGGCAGGTCGCGAAGGTTCCATTTCCGTGCAATTCGATGACCCGATCCGGCGGCAAGCCCGATTGTTGATGCAGGCCATCGATGTTCTGGGTGATCAGATACGGCATCCTGCCTGAGAGATGCAGGGCGGTGAGCGCCCGATGGCCCCGTCCCGGCACGGCACCGGCATAGGTGTCATCCATGACAAACTTGCGCCGCCAGGCCTCCTGCCGCACTTCCGGACTGGCAACGAACGCCGCGTAGGCAATGGGCCTGTTCTGCATCCATAGGCTGCCGGGGGTGCGGAAGTCCGGCACACCACATTCGGTCGAGATGCCTGCCCCGGTGAAACCCGTGACGACATCAGCCTGGCGGACCATGCCCGCCAGCAGTTCAGCGGCATTCTCTGGATCGGTAACGAGCAACATCACAGGAGCGATGCGGCAGAGCTTCACAAGCCGTCAAGACTGCTTCTATGCTGACATCCGGGAAAAGAGGCTGGGATCATGGACATATCGACACTGTCGGCGACGGACCTTCTGGCGGCCTATGCCAACAAGACGCTCTCGCCGCTCGATGTGGTCAAGGATGCCTTGCAGCGCATTGATCGTTTCGAACCTGCCGTCAACGCCTTCACGATCGTTGACGTCGATGGCGCGCTGGCCGGTGCCAGGGCCTCTGAGGCACGCTGGGTCAAAGGGGAGCCGATGGGGCTGGCGGATGGCATCGTCACCACGATCAAGTCCAATGTGGCGACGAGAGGCTGGCATGCGCGGCGCGGCTCGGCCACCATCGACTACAAGGCCGCAACCTATGACGCGCCGGTGGTAGCCAACCTGCGTGCCGCCGGTTGCATTCTCATCGGTCAGACCACAATGCCTGAGTTCGGCTGGATCGGCGCAACCCACTGCAAGCTCACGGGCATCACCCGCAACCCCTGGAACACGTCTCGCACGCCGGGCGGATCCTCCGGCGGTGCGGCGGCAGCGGCGGCATTGGGTATCGGGTCGTTCCATGTCGGCAGCGACGGTGCCGGGTCGATCCGCATCCCTTGCGCTTTCTCGGGCCTTTTCGGAATCATGCCTGGTGTCGGGCGCGTTCCGGCCTATCCGGCATCGCCATTCGGCGTGCTTGCCCGGCTTGGACCAATGACCCGCAAGGTGGATGACGGCGCGCTGATGCTGCGAATTATGGCGGGAGCCGACAGCCGGGATATCTTTCATGATGGCCGGGCAGCACCCGACTATGGCGCGGAACTGGGCAAGGGCCTGCGCGGCCTGCGGATCGGCTGGAGCGCGACGCTGGGATTTGTGGACAAGCTCCATCCTAACGTGCGGCTGGCAACGGAAAACACCGCCAGACGTCTGACGGAATTCGGCGCGATCGTCGAGGAAGCAGATCCCGGTTTCAGCCGCGAGGCCGCCTATGGACCGCTTCGCATCCTGTGGGATGCGGGCTGCGCCCACATCCTGAAGGGCATTGCGCGGGACAAACACAAGGAAATCGACGGCGGCTTCATGGCTTGCGCCCTGGCGGGGCAGAAGCTCTCCGCAACGGATGTTCTGCAGGCGATGATCGACCGCGCAGCGCTCTATGAAGCGATGCTCCAGTACCACAAGCGCTTCGATGTGCTGCTGACCCCGACAATGCCGACCACTGCCATCGAGGCGGGTCTGGAAGTGCCGCGCGACGGCTCCTTTGGCGACCAGTGGTTCAACTGGTCGCCCTATACATGGCCCTTCAATATCACGGGACAGCCCGGAGCCAGCGTGCCCGTGGGGCTGGCGAACGATGGCCTGCCCATCGGCCTGCAGATCGTCGGCCTGCCACAAAGCGAGGATATCGTGCTGCACGTGGCCAAGGGCGTGGAGATGCTGAGCGGATTTCCGTTGTTGGAGGGCGTGCGGACGGGTTAAACGCTTTCCAATCCGCACCATTCGGCAACGAACAGCGCCATCGACCCGGTGATCCGCTTGATGGACGCGATGCTCGCGCGCTCGTCAAAGCCGTGGATGTTCTCAGATTTCGGCCCGTAGCAAAGTATCGGAATTTGGTCATAGAGCGCATGGACGCGAGCATCGAGATAGCCCGCAGTCATAAAGCTCTGGAGCGGTTTGCCTGTGGCGGAAAGATGCGCACGGCCCAGAACAGCCTCCGCTTCGGAACCGGACTCAAGCTCATAGCCCTCCACAAAGAATCCATTCCAGGTCACGCGCGGCGGATTGTTGGCGAGATAGCGGTCGGCGCGTGCGAAGGCCGAGACCTGCGCCTCGATCTCCTTCGCGGCCTCGGCAGCCGAGATGCCGGGGTAGATCGCGATGCGGCAATCGATGCGGCACCAGGCCGGAACCGATGAGGCCCAGTCGCCGCCCTCGATCTTGCCGATGTTGAGGTTGATCGGGTGCGCTTCCTGTTCGAAATGCGCGCGCCCCGCCTTCAGGCCGTTCCAGCGCTCTTCGAGTTCACGCAGGTTTCCGATCACACGGTAAATGGCATCGATGGCATTGGCTCCGCTGCCCATTTCGCGCACGTGCACGGGCTGGCCCCGCACCTCGATCTGAAACCAGAGCACACCGACATTGGCGCGCACCAACATCTCCTCCTCGGGCTCGGGGATCAGCGCGGCATCGGCGCGGTAGCCACGCAAATGCGTCATCAATGCGCCATTGCCGGTGGATTCCTCCTCCACGACGGATTGCAGATACACCGTGGCCGCAGGCTGCATCCCGATCCGCTTCAGTGAGTCCAGCGCGAAGAGATTGGCAGCATGCCCGACCTTCATGTCCGCGCCGCCGCGTCCGTAGAGCCAGTCACCCGAGATGACGGGATCGAAGGGCGGATGGGTCCACATGTCGGCCGGTCCGGTCGGCACCACATCGACATGGGCTTGCAGGATGAGCGAGCGCCCGGTTTCCTCGCGGGGCCGGTGAATGCCGACCACGATAGGCGCCTGCGAATGCTGGGCCGAGAATTTCGAGCCGCCGGGATGCCGTTCAATGGCTGCGCGGTCCATCTGGAAGCGCTCCATCACGTAGCCGCGCTCTTTCCATGTCCTGAAGACGAAATCCTGGATCGCGTGCTCATCGCCACGCAGGCTGGGAAAGCGGATCAGGGCCTGGCTGAAGGCGATCTGGTCGGCGAAGCCGGCTTCGACGGAGGTGAGGATGCGGTTAGCGAGATCAGGGGCAAGCGGCAAGGATCAATGCCCTCCGAACGCAAAGCCCTTGCCCGGCGCGGCGTCGAACAGCGCTTTCGTGTAGGAATGCTGCGGATTGGCAAAAATCTCCGCCGTACTCCCCTGCTCCACGACAATGCCCTTCTGCATGACGGCAATACGGTCGCAGATCTGGGCCGCCACACGCAAGTCATGCGTGATGAACAGCACGGCGAGATCGAACTTGATGCGCACATCGTCCAGAAGCTTCAACACCTGCGCCTGCACCGAAACATCCAGCGCCGACACCGCCTCATCCGCGATCAGCACCTTGGGTTCCATGGCGAGCGCGCGCGCAATGGCGATGCGCTGGCGCTGGCCTCCCGAGAACTGGTGCGGATAGCGGTCCAGCGCATCCGGCGAGAGGCCGACGAGTGTCATGAGGCCGCGCGCCCGCGTCATGGCATCAGCATGACCAAGGCCATAATTCACCGGGCCCTCGATGATCGAGGCGCCAACGGTTCGGCGCGGATTGAGCGAGCGGTAAGGGTCCTGGAAGACGATCTGGATTTCCTTGCGGTGAGGGCGCAAAAGCCGCTCCGGCATGGTCGCAACGTCCAGATCGCCAATCCTGATCTCCCCCGACGTCGGATCAATCAGCCGCGCAATACAGCGCGCCACCGTTGACTTGCCCGAACCGGATTCACCCACGATGCCAAGGGTCTCGCCCCTGCGCACCGTGATGTTCACGTCATTCGCCGCCTTGACCACCCGGGCGTTGGGCCGGAAGAAGCTCTTTGCGCCAAAGGTCTTCATCAACGCCTTTGTCGAGAGCGCGAGTTCGCCTGTCTTGGCGATGCGCTTGGGCGGCGTCATCGTCGGCACGGAGGCCATCAACATCTTGGTGTAGGGTTCCTGCGGGTTGGTCAGCACGTCTTTCGCGGTACCCGTCTCGACGAGCTTGCCATGCTGCATCACGGCCACGCGATCAGCGATATCAGCGACCACGCCGAAATCATGGGTGATGAACAGCACGCCGGTGCCCTTGCGCTCCTGCATTTCGCGGATCAGCTTCAGGATCTGCGCCTGGGTCGTCACATCAAGAGCGGTCGTCGGTTCATCCGCGATGAGCAGCGACGGATCGAGGATCAGAGCCTGCGCGATCATCACGCGCTGCCGCTGCCCGCCCGAAAGCTGATGGGGATAGGAATTCACGAGCTGGCGCACATCCGGTAGGCGCACCGACTCCATCATCTCGACCACCT
>JANMFA010000122.1:0-4700 GCA_031377545.1 Hyphomicrobiales bacterium
CGCGAGCGTCAGCGCTGCCGTCATGCCGATGGGGCCTGCACCGACGATGACAACAGGATGCGGCATCGACGGTCCATCCAGCTCCGGAGCGCGCTGCGCTTCGAAGATTGGATAGTCGAAATAGAGTGAATCAAGAGGCCCCCTGCCCGCCGGTCTCATGTCATTCCCCTGTTTGTTTGCGCGGTTTCCCGAACGGCGTGCGACTCACATTACCCGCAGCATCCTGCGCCTTGCGCAGAGGGCCACACATATGGTCCACTTCGTCAACAATGGGAGATAAATCTCCTGCGCACTGGATGTACCGGTGAGGGAGATACACGATGTCGATCCAGCTTGGAACGCTTGAGGAACTGCCGCAGGACTACCGCGACGCCATGACGAAGATTGCGGTTGCTCCGCTCTGGCCGCAGATGCGCAGGGTGCTTCCTCACGACGCGCCTATCCCTGTAACGAAACCGCATCACTGGGCTTTCAGCGACATCCGCCCGCTTCTGCTGCGCGCGGGTGAACTGACACCTGTCGAAAAAGCCGAGCGTCGCGTGCTGTTCCTCGTCGATCCCGGTCGCGGACCGGGTGCCATGCAGGCGACGTCCACGATCTATTGCGGCCTGCAATTGTTGCTGCCGGGCGAGACTGCACCCGCCCACAAGCACACGCCAAGCGCTGCCCGCATCGTGGTGGAAGGCGAAGGCGGGTACACAGTGGTCGATGGCGACAGACTGCCCATGCATGAGGGCGACCTCATCCTGACTCCGGGCGGCTGTTGGCATGACCACGGCCACGGTGGCAACAAGCCGCTGATCTGGCTGGATGCACTGGACCTTCCGCTGTTTGTCTATCTCGAAGGCTCCTACGCCGTGGAAGCGCCGTTGCAATCGCCGCGCAACCGGCCCGATCCATCCGAGGTCGAGTACCGCGCGGCGGGACTTGCCCCCACCCGTCGCCGCGACAAGGCACCGGCAGCCGCGTACCCCATGATGCGATTTCCCTGGGCGCGCACGGAAGAGGCGCTTCGCCATTACGCCGCCCATTCGGACACCGGCGCGGTCGAGCTGGACTACATCAACCCCGAAACGGGCCAATCCTGCCTGCCGACCATGGGTTTCACCGCTACGATGCTGCGCCCCGGCGAAAGGGTGTCGCCGATATTGCGGTCGTCGAGCGCAGTGTTCCATGTGATTTCCGGAAAGGGCCATTCCACCGTCAATGGCCAAAGGCTTGACTGGAGCGCCAAGAGCACCTTCTCCGCGCCGGTTTTCGCTGCCATCGACCACGTTGCGGAAGGCGGCGAACCGGCCTTCCTGATCCGCATCCACGACGGCCCGCTGCAGGAACGGATGGGATTCTACGAAGAACGCGCAAGGGTGCCTTGAAGCTCATGAGCCAGGATATGACGTTCTACGGCTACTTCCGTTCTTCCGCGGCCTATCGCTGCCGCATCGCCTTCAACCTGAAAGGCCTGACGCCGGAATCCGTGTCGATTCACTTGCGCAAGGGCGAACAGGGAGCACCGGAGTTTCTGACGCTGAACCCCCAGGGGCTGGTTCCCACGCTCGCCACGGATGGCCATCTGCTGACGCAATCGCTCGCGATTATCGAATGGCTGGATGAAACCTGCCCGCACGCTGCACTCCTGCCGGGCAATGCCTTTGATCGCGCGCATGTCCGCGCGCTGGCTCTGTCGGTGGCTTGTGACATCCATCCGCTGCAGAACCTGCGGGTGCTGAAGCATGTAAAAACAGCCTACGGGCAGGATCAGGCTGGTCTTGACGCCTGGTGTCGGCATTGGATCGAGCCGGGGCTTGCGGCTTTTGAAGCGCAACTCAACCAATCCGGCAAAGCTGGCCTTTTCTGCTTTGGCGACACGCCAACACTGGCTGATATCTGCTTGATCCCGCAGCTTTTTTCCGCTGCGCGTTTTCATGCCGACATCAGCAGCCTGACGACCATCCAGCGCATCGCAGCCAACGCAGAGGCCCATCCTGCTTTTCATGCCGCCCACCCATCGCGCCAGCCCGACAGCGAAGCCTGAGAGCCCATCAAGCCGGTCTCTGTTCGTACGGCTGGACAGAGTCGCAAAAACAAGAAAAGACTGGCGCCAAGGAAACCTAATAATCCGGGAGGATCATCATATGACAATCAACCGCAGACATCTGATGCTTGGTGTCGGTGCCGCCATCAGCGCACCCGCTATCGTAACAGGTGCCGCAGCCCAGGCCGTGGTCACACTGAAGCTGCACCATTTCCTGCCGCCTGTCTCCAATGGCCACACCAAGATGCTCGCGCCCTGGGCCAAAAAGGTCGAGGAAGACAGCCAGGGCAAGATCAAGATCGACATCTTCCCATCCATGCAGCTCGGTGGCACACCGCCCCAGCTTTACGATCAGGCCCGTGACGGCGTGGCGGACATCGTCTGGACCCTTCCCGGCTCAACGCCTGGCCGTTTCCCGACCACCGAGGTTTTTGAACTCCCGTTCATTTGCGCCGAAAAGGGCCTTGTGAATGCGCGGGCGGCGCAGGAGTTCGCAAACACCCACCTCAAGGACGAGGTCAAGGACATCAAGCTGCTGTCGTATTGGGCGCATGATGGCGGCCATATCCACGCCAACAAGCAGGTCAAGACCATGGAGGACCTGAAGGGCCTCAAGATCCGCAATCCAACCCGGCTTGCTGGTGAAGCGTTGAAAGCCCTTGGTGCGGTTTCGGTCGGCATGCCTGTGCCGCAAGTTCCCGAGAGCCTCGCGCAGCGTGTGATTGACGGTGCCGTCATTCCCTGGGAAGTGGTGCCTGCCGTCAAGGTGCAGGAACTCGTCAAGTTTCACACGGAGATCAAGGGTTCGCCCACGCTCTATGCCGCAAGCTTCTTCCTTGCGATGAACAAGGCGAAGTATGACAGCATGCCAGCCGATCTGCAGGCCGTCATCGACAAAAACTCCGGCATGGCCTTCGCGGAACTCGCAGGCAATATGTGGGACACGGAAGCCGTGCGCATCCGCGATATGGTGGAGAAGCGCGGCAACACGATCACAGTGCTGGCTGATGACGAAAAGGCTCGCTGGATCAAGGCGACGGAGCCGGTCTATGGCGCATGGTTCGAGCAGATGAAGGCACGCAACATCGACGGTCCCAAGTTGGTCGAGGCAGCGCGCGCCCTTGTTGCCAAGCACAACAGGACGGCCTGATCGCGTTCCGGCGTAACCTTTCGAAACACACTTCAGCCACCCGGCACCAGCCGGGTGGCTTTGCCCAAACACCGGGGGTTATGGGGCCATGGCTGACGTTGAATTGCCCGTCGAAGCAGGCGGCGGCGGAGATCGGCCCGAAACCCTTGTGACCCGTCTGACGGGGCTTATTGCCGTGTTCGGCGGTTTGCTGGCGCTTTCTGTCGCTGTTCTGGTGACGACAAGCGTCCTTGGCCGCTGGCTTTTCAACGCACCCATCGACGGCGATTTCGAATTCGTGAAGATGGCCACGGCGGTCGCGGTCTTCGCCTACCTTCCCTATACGCAGGCGCGGCGCGGCAACATCATGGTGGATACCTTCACCATGGGCTTGTCCACCACAACGCAGACCAGGATCGATGCGTTCTGGGATCTGGCCTATGCGCTGGCGATGGCGGCGCTCGCCATCGCGCTTTTCGTCGGAACGACCGACGCCATCCGCAGTGGCGAAACCACCATGCAGCGGCAGATCCTGCTCTGGCCCAGCATCGCACTCGCCATGGTGCTGTGCGCATTGCTTGCAGTGACCGCCCTCGTGACTGCGCTCCAGCTGCTCAGGTCACCACACTCCGGAGATCAGCTATGAGCGGCACCATTGTCGCCCTGCTCGGCTTCGGCATCATGCTGGTGCTGATTGCGCTGCGTGCACCAATTGGATTCTCGATGCTGCTGATCGGCGCTGCAGGATACATGCACCTGTCGAGCGGCATGGCGTTTTTCTCCTACATGAAAACGAATTCCTATCACCAATTCGCGAACTACACGCTGTCGGTGATCCCGCTTTTCATCCTGATGGGTGCGCTGGCAGAACGTGCCGGCATCGCCGGAGCGCTGTTCAAGGCGGCGGGGCGAGGCTTCGGGCGCTTTCGTGGCGGGTTGGCCATGGCGGTCATCGGGGCATGCACGGCATTTGGCGCGATCTGCGGATCGTCGGTTGCCACGACGGCCACCTTTGGCCGGGCAGCACTGCCGGAACTCCTGAAGGCGCGCTATGACGGTGGCCTTGCCACTGGCACGATCGCCGTCGGCGGCACCTTGGGCATCCTCATTCCGCCCTCCGTCATCCTCGTGGTCTATGCCATCACGACCGAGCAGAACATCGCCAAGCTGTTCCAGGCCGCGCTCATACCCGGCCTGCTTGCTGCTCTCTTCTATTGCATCACGATCGCCATCGTGGTGCGGCGCAATCCCGAACTCGCGCCCATGTCGGACGCCATCGCCATTGAGAAGGTGAAGCAGCCGCTGTGGCCCAAACTGGTGGCAGGCCTCGTGCTCGCCATGCTTGCGACACAGGTCATGCGCGGAAAACTGGACTGGGACGATGCTGCCTTCCTGGCGCTCGCAACGGTGTTCGTTGCTATCATCGATATCACGGTGATGCCTGCTATCCTGATCGCCGTCGTCGTGGTCGGAGGTATCTACGGCGGCGTCTTCACGCCGACAGAGGGCGCGGCTGTCGGAGCAATCGCGATGCTGGTG
>JANMFA010000148.1:0-10275 GCA_031377545.1 Hyphomicrobiales bacterium
AACATGCTGTCCTCGGCGCAACTGATCTCGGACCGGCTGGGTGCCGTGCAGGATCCCACGGTGCAGCGCTTCGCCCCGAAGCTGGTCCAGACCCTGGACCGCGCCATCGCATTTTGCCAGTCGACCCTCACCTATGGACGGGCCGAGGAGCGGCCTCCGCGCCTGGAAGGCATCCGGCTTCACGCTTTGCTGGAGGAGATCCGCGATGTCGTAGGCCTCGTCGACGGCCATCCCGTTATCTGGACCAACACCGTTCCTGTCGGCATGACGATCCGCAGTGATCCCGAGCATCTTTTCCGCATCTGCACCAATCTGTGCCGCAATGCCCTGCAGGCCATGGAAGCGCATCCGCTTCCAGGAACACAGCGCCATGCCCTTTTGGTGACCTGCGCGGAAGACCCGAGCGGCTGGACGCTTGATATTGCGGATACGGGACCGGGCATACCGCCTGTGATCCAGCAAAAACTGTTCGAAGCCTTTCACGGCTCGACACGGCCTGGCGGCACCGGGCTGGGACTGGCCATCGCGTCCGATCTCGTGCGGTCACTGGGTGGATCGATAACGCTCCTCACCCAGTCACCGGGAGCCTGTTTCCGGATTGTCCTGCCGCGGAGTTGAAAACATGTTTCAGTTCCTGTTCACACAGGGGAAGAGATAAGCACCATCGAGGCTTGACGTTCGAACCCTGACATCCAAAATCAGGCTTCATCCGTAAGCCGCTTGGTGATTTGCGCCATAGGGAAACCCCGGCGCGACTGGAGGAAAGACACGATGCGTTCTGTCATGACATTCCTGGGCTCGGCCCTGGTATTCGGGGCTCTTTCGGCAGGCCCAGCCGCAGCGCAGGATGTCGCTGCCGGAGAAAAGATCTTCCTTCAGTGCAGGACATGCCATCAGATCGGTGAAACAGCCAAGAATGCGGTCGGCCCGCCGCTCAACGGTCTTTTCGAGAACCGCAAGGCCGGTTCGGTCGAGGGCTATAGCTACTCGCCAGCCTACAAGGCGCTGGCCGACAAGGTCTGGACCGTCGAAAACTTCACGGTTTACATCAAGGACCCGCGCGGCGTGACGCCTGGCACGAAAATGGTCTATGCTGGCCTGAAAGATGAGGCCCGGATCAAGGACCTGATTGCGTTCCTTCAGCAGTACGGCGCAGACGGCAAGAAGAAATAAGGTGCCGCAAGGCGACCTTCTCCCCTGCGGACAACGAGGCCTTCTTTCTTTCGTATTTCAGCAAAAAGCGGGCCCGAAAGGCCCGCTTTTTTATTGCCTCTCGCCGCTCAGGTGAACATGTCTGCGATGATGCCGGCATACCAACCCATGTTCTCATCCTGGGTCTGCTTGCGAATCTCGGCTGTTTCGCCTGTCTTGGACACGAAGCCTTCGACTTCCTTGATGCGCCCGTCGCCCGGCTCATAGCGCCCGCCCACCTTCACGGTGTTGTCCGTATCGAGCAGGCTCCAGCAGGTATTGGTGTAGCGTGCCGGGAATGTGCGTGCGCCCAGCAACTCGCCCCGTGCGCTCATGGCCGCGACCTTGGCCTGGCTGTTGGCCGAGAAAGCCGACTTCGGCATGTCACCCGCGATGGAAGCGTCCCCGATCACATAGATGTTGGGGTCAGCGACTGACCGCATCGTGTTGGGGTCGATCGGGCAATAGCCGGAGGCGTTGGTCAGGCCTGCATCACGCGCAATCTTGCCCGCGAACTGGGCCGGAATGACATTGACCAGCGCCGCATTCCTGTAGGTCTCGAACCCGGTTTCCACCGTGTTGGCGCGCGGATCGACACCCTTGATGCCACTGTGGATGCCAGGCCCGATCCACTCCACCATGCCCGGATAGAGCTTCTCCCAGCCTTCCTGGAACAGCCCCTGCTTGGAAAACCGCTCCTTTGGATCGAGCACGACGATCTTGGCTTTGGTCTTGCCCGCTTTCTTCAGCACATGCGCCATCATCGACACGCGCTCATACGGACCGGGAGGGCAGCGGTAGGGAACCGGTGGCGCAACCATGACGATGAGGCCGCCATCGGGAACGGCATCCAGCCGACGCTTCAGAAGCTGCGTCTGCGGGCCAGCTTTCCACGCATGCGGCATCGCCTCCTCGTGCTGCTCGCCCCAGCCCGGAACGGAATCATAGCGCAGGTCAATGCCGGGCGAGAGGATCAGCCGGTCGTAGCTCAGCCGCGTGCCATCGGCCAGCACCACCTGTCGCGCCACGCGGTCGATGCCTGCTGCCATCTGGTGGTTCATGCGGATGCCATAGGTCGAGGCCAGCTTGTCGTAGCTGTGCGTGATCGATTCCAGCGAGCGGAAGCCGCCGAGATAAAGGTTGGAATGGAAACACGTCGTGAATTGCCGCGATGGTTCGACCAGCACGACGTCGATGGCGCCATTGGTCTCGCGGGCGACATATTTGGCCGCTGTCGCACCGCCCGGTCCGCCGCCGACCACCACGACACGCGGCCTGATATGGGCAATGGCGGGCATGGCAAGTATGGATGCGCCAGTGGCTGCACTGGCCAGAAACTGTCTGCGATTGAATGTCATTGGAGCTGCCCTCTCAGAACTGTTGTTTTTATCCCGCCCGCCACTGAACCCGTCAACCCGTCTTCAGATAGCCGTAGCCCTTGGCCTGCAGCGTTCCGACCGCGGCAACGCCCGACGGCACGAATTTGTAGAAATCGGCAGTCCTGGCTTTCGCCTGATCGATCTTGAGACGTGTGAAGGTGATTTCGCAAAGATACACGGTTAGTCCGTTCCGGGAGAGATCCGCAATCCGTTGGCCCAGGTCCGCGGGCAGCTTCTCGTCCTTCCAGGGCGTGTCCTCCAGGGACTCAAGGAAGAATTTCAACCCCTGGCCATGCGCCACGATTGCCAGCTGGATATCAATCGGGTTGCCATAGACCGAGAAATGATTGCTGATATTGGTCAGCATCTGCGAAAATCGCGCCGGGTCGCCAAAATCACAATGATAGAGGCAGGCAACATCCGCATCCTTCTTCAGGGACTTCAGGTCCATCCTGATGGGTGCGGCAGCCACGGCCCCAGCGACGCCCGCGGCCCCGGCGGCAGCCGCGACCCTCAGCAAGTGCCTTCGATGAATCTCCATTTCCGATTCCTCCCTGTACTATTTATTATTATACGTATAAAAAAGTTATATCAAGCGGCCATCCCTCATGGCTGCGGCTTGATGCCCTCGAAATAGGCCGCCAGTGCCGCGATCTCCTCATCGCTGAACTTGGTGGCAATCGTCTGCATCACCTGATTGTCACGTTCCTTTTTCCGGTATGCGTTCATCAACGCGGTGAAACTTTCCGTATCCACCCCGACAATGGGCGGGATGGCGCCAACGGCCTTGCCGCTCAGCTGATGGCAGGTGACGCATTCCGCACCGAGATACTCCCCCAGAGCCCTGTCACCCTTTGTCTGCGCCGGAGCATTCATGGTGACGAGCGCCAGAATGCATCCCCATACAAGTCCTTTCATTCAACCCTCGGGGCCGTTTTCGAATCCGGCGTGACGTCAAGCACCATGGCGCGTCCTGTGACCTTCGGTGGCTCCTTCTTGCAGTTCTTCATGCAGACATCCTTGCGCCAGAACGCCTTCTCCGCAACTGCCCGGTCGTCATCGTAGAAGCCGCCACCATTGGGCATCTTGATTCCGGCGAAGTTCTTCTCGTTCACCTCGTATTCCGGGTCCTTGATCACGTCGCCCATGTGCAGGATGTAGGCGGAGAGCGCATAGAGCTCGTCGGCCTCCAGAGTCTGCGCATTGCCATAGGGCATCGCGCGGCGGAGATAGTCAAACAGGGTGGACGATGCCGGCCAGAAAGATGCGACGGTCTTTTCCGGCCTGTCATTTCTGAGCGAACCGTTGCCACCCGCCAGCACAGGCCAGCGCCCGACGCCTTCGCCAAACTCGCCATGGCAGGCCGCGCACTTCTCGACAAAAAGCTCCTCACCCTTTTTTGCAGTTCCCTTGCCGACCGGAAGGCCACGACCGTCGGGCAGGATGGAGATATCCCAGGCTTTCAGTTCATCCGCATGCGCCGCACGGCCAATATTGAATGTCTGGGGTTGGGGCTTTTGCTGGGCGAGGACGGCGGTCGACAGAACCGCGGCAAGCACTGCGCCCGCCAGTGTCATTCGGTGCCGATTCGCTCCCGCCAGGAATGACAACCACTCACGAAATTTCGACATTTTCCGTCTCGCCATTGGCCCACACCAGCCATGTCTGGATGCCGTTGTTGTGGTAGATCGAATTGACTCCGCGCACCTTGCGCAATTCATCCTTGGTGGGCTGCACATAGCCGGTTGAATCATGGGCGCGGGACTGGATCATCAGTTCCTGCTCCTGCCAGTCGAAGTCGACGTAGAAGCGCGTGAGCGAGCGGTCGAGCACCGGCCCGTCGATGCGGGCTTCCTGCCAGTTGCGGCCGCCGTCAAGCGTCACATCCACCCGGCGGATCGTGCCGCGCCCAGACCAGGCGAGGCCCGAGAGCACGTTCTGACCCTTGTACTTCAACGGTGCCTGCGGCGACGGATTTGTCACCACCGACTTCGCATCCATGATGAAGGTGAAGCGCCGCGAGCGGCCGTCGGCCATCAGGTCGGTGTATTTCGAGGTTTCCTCGCGGGCGAGCAGCGGCCCATCAGTCACTTCCAGACGCCGCAGCCACTTCACCCACATGTTGCCTTCCCAGCCCGGCACAACAAGCCGCACGGGATAGCCCTGTTCTGGCCGCAGCATCTCGCCATTCATGCGGAAAGCCACGATACAGTCATCCAGCGCTTTCTGGATCGGCACGGAGCGGTTCATGCCGGACGAATCCGCTCCCTCTGCGATCACCCACTTGCCGTTGGTCTTGACGCCCGCTTCTTTGAGCAGATGCTTGAGTGGCACGCCGGTGTACATCACGTTATGCACCATGCCGTGGGTGAACTGGCAGCCGTTGAGCTGCGCGCCGCGCCACTCCATGCCGGAATTGGCCGCGCATTCCAGAAAATGCACGCGGTTGATCCGGGGAAAGCGCTTGATGTCATCCAGCGTGAAAACCAGCGGCTTGTCGACAAGGCCTGAAATCATCAACCTGTACTGCGCCGGATCAATTTCTGCGATCCCGCCGTGGTGGCGCTCGAAGCACAGGCCGGATGGCGTGATGATGCCGTCCAGCTCATGCAGCGGCGTGAAATTGACCGAACTTTCGCGCGAAGCCGTCAACCACTCCACATCACGACGCACCACATGCGCCTCGAATTTCGAGGGCTTGCCGTAGGGCCGTGCAGCAACACCGTCGCCGAGGTAGCGCGACCAGTCGGGAAGCTCCGTGATGGCCTTTTCAGGAGCGGCCTGGGCCCTGGCCGCCGAAACGGCAGCAAGACTGCCAGCGGCACCTGCGAGAAATGTGCGGCGTGATGTCGTTGTCATGTCCCCATCACCTTCACCGCATCCAGCGGTCTTGGATCCACCACCTTCTTTGCGGTGAGATACTGGCTGACCACATCCCAGATCGGCGGCCCCTGCGTGCCTTCGTTGATCGAGGCCCAGCCGGCCACGACATACTCACGGGACGCATCCAGCGGCTTGCCGTCCTTCAGCACTGTGAGACCGGAGATGCGGTTGTTGATGGGCTTGGAAACATCGATGGTGAACCCGAGCCCGCCGACCCGCACCATGTCGCCGCCGCCCTGCAGATAGGGGTCCGGATTGAAGATGTTGTCGGCGACATCCTCCAGCACTTCCTTCAGCCGCGTCCCGGTCATGTTCAGCCTGTAGCAATTGGGATAGCTCATGGCGCAGGCGTTGGTGATGTCCTCGAAGGTGATGTCCTGACCGGGAAGCAGGCTGGTGCCCCAGCGCACGCCGGGCGACAGCGCGATCTCGGCATCGCGCACGGCCAGCATGGCATCGCAGAACACATCGTCGAGCGACCCCTGGAAATTGCCGCGACGGTAGAGCGTGCCGTTGGTGCGGCCCAGCACCTTGCCGAGGTCCGCCTCGAACGGCGCGCGGTGCTTCTTCACCAGCGCTGCCATCTCGGCATCCGGCGCAATCGAGTCCGAAAAGACCGGGATCAGCCGGAAACGATAGCCCTTCACTTCCTTGTCGCGGATATCGAGATCGAGGCGGGACACGAACTTGCCGTTGCAGCCCGATGCGATGATCAGTGTCTTGCCGACCTTGACCGCCTCGGGGAGCGCATCATGCGTATGCGCCGCGAGAATCACATCGATGCCCTTCACGCGGCCTGCCATCTTGCGGTCGATATCGAAGCCGTTGTGCGACAGCAGCACGACGCAATCCGCACCGCCGGCACGGGCCTCGTCCACCTGCTTCTGCATGTCCTCCTCGCGCAGGCCGAACTGCCATTTCGGGAACATCCAGCGCGGGTTCGCGATGGCCGTGTAAGGATAGGCCTGACCGATGACGGCAATCTTGACGCCACCCTTCTCGAAAACCTTCTTCGGTTCGAACACGATGTCCTCGAACTCCGTGTCGCGCATGTTCTGGGCAAGCAGCGGAAAGGCGAGCTTGTCCGTGATCTCCTTCACCCGCTCGGCCCCCAGCGTGAACTCCCAGTGGGCGGTCATGGCATCTGGCTTCAACAGGTTGATCGCATCCACGACATCTGCTGCCTTCGTCTGCAGCGCCGTCCAGGAATTGGTCCAGGTATCACCGCCATCGAGCAGCAGCACACGCTCGCCCCGCTCGGCGCGGATCGCCTTGATGACGGTGGCCACCCGGTCGAAACCACCCATGCGACCATAGGTCCTGGCAAGGCTCGCGAAATCCTGATCGGTCAGCGCATAGGCCATGGAGGATCCGGCAGGTATGCCGAATTCCTTCAAGAAGGCATCGCCCGAGATATGCGGCACCAGGCCCTTCGATTCGCCCACGCCAAGATTGATCGATGGTTCCCGGTAGTGCTGCGGCATGAACTGCGCATGCAGATCCGTGACATGGACGATGGTCACCTGACCCAGCGCATCGAACTTCAGCAGTTCATCTTGTGTCAGGCGCTGCTGTGCCGCGAGTCGTCCGAGCGACCCCGCACCACCGCCAACAAGGGCGGCTGTCGCCATGGCGGCTTGTCCAAATTCACGACGTGAAATCACGGCATTCTCACATTCTGACTGTTGAATATGTCATGATACGAAAAACCCCGGCAATACCGGGGTTTCCGCATCAGGCGACTGTGAGTTTGTTCTTCGACTCGTAGAGGGAGCCATCGTCATCGGTCCAGATGAAATGGAATTCGCCCGATTCCACAGCCTTGAAGAAAAAGGCCTGATAGGGATTGGCCGAAATCGAGGGATACCAGTCAGCGCCAAAAACGGACTTTCCGTTGAACTTGGCCTCGAAGCTCTTGATGATCTTGCGCGGGATGGTCGCACCGGCAGCATCCCGGCGCTGCCCCGATTCCATCTCATGGCTGATCAGCGTCTTGATCTCGAAGATCTCGTCCTTTTTCACCGTTGCAGGAACACGGACGCGCGGGGTTGGTTTTGTGCTCATGGTTTTTCTCCTCAGCCGCCGCAGCCGCCAATGGTGACTTTCACTTCCTGCTTCGCCATATGCACCTTGCCATCCGACATCTCGGCCACGCAGATGATGTTTTGGGTCGCAGCGAGACGGATGCGGGTGGAAGCCGAGGCC
The DNA here is from genome assembly GCA_031377545.1 of Hyphomicrobiales bacterium. GTDB lineage: Bacteria > Pseudomonadota > Alphaproteobacteria > Rhizobiales > Beijerinckiaceae > JADCCX01. Next base: position 7,659 of record JANMFA010000148.1, read on the forward strand.
TTACCGCAGGCAGGCGTAAAGCGGAAGCTGGCGACACCCGGCAGCGGATTGCCATCGGCGAAGAAATGCACCGCCTTGACATGATCAGCTTCGGTCATCGGGCTTTCGACGTCGAAATTGAGCGGGACAACAAGCCCGTTTTCCGCGATGGCCGGAAGATCGAGCTTGATCTTGCCTTCCAACGGCTTGCGCTCACCCAGCAGTTTCTTGAGTTCGGCCTCAACGGCCGCAGGCGTTGCGAAAGCCAGATACGGCGTCATTGCTGCAGCAAAGGCAGCAACACTTGCCATAGTCAGCACAAGACGCCGCGAAGGCATGCCTTCCAGTCTGTCCATGTCGTCTCCTCCGATGGGGCCTAGCTCCTTAGCCCACCCCTATTGATATTCCAAAACATGAATGTCATCGTGAGCGGTGTCAAGCGAACACATATCAAAAACCAGATATGTTGTGATGGCCCGCCAGTGGCTGTCGCATGGCAAGCAGGAGGAACGGCGCGTGCACAAAAAGAAGAAGCACAGAAACTGGTTTCTGGCGGTTGCTGCGGGTGTGCTGGTGCTGGGTGCAGCGACAGCGAGCGCACAGCCAGCCAGTGAGGACGTCAGCGAGAAGGAGATCGAGCGCTACCGCGCCATGATCAACGATCCCATGGCCAACCCGGGCTATCTCAATGTCGATCGCGGCGAGCAGCTCTGGGCCCTCAAGCGCGGTGCGAAGAACGTCAGCCTTGAAACCTGTGATCTGGGAGAAGGCCCCGGCAAGCTTGAAGGGGCGTTTGCGAAGCTGCCACGGCATTTCAAGGACACTGACCGCGTGATGGATCTGGAGCAGCGGCTGCTGCATTGCATGACGATGCTCCAGGAGCTGGACACCCGGGATGTCATCGCGCGCCGCTTTTCCGGACCCGGCCGCCAGTCCGACATGGAAGATCTCGTTGCGTTCATCGCCAACAAATCCAACGGCATGAAATTCGCGATGAATGTCGACCATCCCAAGGAAAAGGAGATGTATGCGGTCGGCGAGGCGATGTTCTATCGCCGCTCGGCCATCATGGATTTCTCCTGCGCGACCTGCCACGCCGAGGAAGGCAAGCGCATTCGCCTCCAGGGCCTGCCCAACTTCTCCAAGCCGGGCAAGGCTGCTCAGGAAACCATGGGGTCCTGGCCAACCTACCGCGTCAGCCAGAGCCAGCTGCGCACCATGCAGCACCGCCTGTGGGACTGCTATCGCCAGATGCGGATGCCTGCGCCGGACTATGCCTCGGACGGCCTGACGGCACTCACGGTGTTCATGGTCAAACAGGCCGAGGGCGGTGAGATCACCGTGCCTTCGATCAAGCGCTGAGGAGAGAGATCATGAAAAAACTCCTGATTCTTGCCGGATTCGTCACCCTCGCCCTTCCAGTCGCTGTTTCGCTCAACGCACAGCAACCGCAGAAGATCGACCCCACGATCGTTGATCGCTATGTCGCGGCAACCTGGAAGAGCACGAACGAGGAATGGAAGAAGCGCGTTACCCAGGACGAAACGCAGCGGGTCTGTACGGCGACCGACAACAATCCGCCCGGCGCGGAGTTCGACAAGGTGCTGGCGCGCGAACTGGCCACCGTTGTCTTTCCCGCTGACGGCAATGTCGTCGGTGACTGGAAAAAAGGGGAGCAGGTCGCCCAGCGTGGCACAGGGGGCCAGTTCTCGGATGCGGCTGAAACCGTGCGGGGCGGCAATTGCTACGCATGTCACCAGATCGCGCCCCGGGAGGTGAGCTACGGCACACTGGGTCCATCGCTCACGAACTATGGCCGCGACCGCAAATTCGACAAGGATGAGGCGAAAAAGACCTTTTCCAAGATTTACAACGCCATGTCGCTCGTTCCCTGCTCGCAGATGCCCCGCTTCGGTTACCATCAGTTCCTGACCCAGGAGCAGATCAAGGATGTGGTCGGGCTGCTGTTTGATCCGGAGAGTCCTGTCAACAAATGAAATGGATCGCGGGCCTTCTCCTGATCGTCGCCAGCGCCACTGCCAACGCGGCCCAACTGATCATGGTCGAGCAGCAGGGCTGCGTCTGGTGCCAGCGCTTCGATGCCGAGATCGCACCGGGATATCCCAAAACCGAAGAGGGAAAGCGGGCGCCGTTGCGCCGGGTGGACCTGCGCCAGCCCTGGCCTGATGGTATCACGGTCAAGGAGGGTGCGCGGTTCACGCCGACCTTCATTCTGCTCGACGATGACAACAGGGAACTCGGCCGCTTTGTCGGCTATCCCGGCGATCAGTTCTTCTACCCCACCCTCGGCAACCTGCTGAAAAAATTGCCGGAAATGCTACGCTGATGGGTGTTGTACCACTCAGCGAGGCCATGGACGGCGCCGACAGAGCATCGCCGGAATTGGAGCGTATGGTGTCTAACGCCGAGGAGGCCAGCGATTTTCTCAAGTCCCTGGCCCACGGCAGTCGCCTGTTGCTGCTGTGCCTGCTGGCCGAGAAGGAGCGCTCGGTGACGGAACTGGAACAGTTCCTCAACCTGCGCCAGCCTGCTGTTTCGCAACAACTCGCGCGGCTCCGGCTGGATGGCCTAGTGACCACCCGTCGCGAGGGCAAGGCAATCTATTACAGCATCGCGG
>JANMFA010000152.1:0-3919 GCA_031377545.1 Hyphomicrobiales bacterium
TCGACACCGTGCTCACCATAGTCGCCGCGCTTGATCTGGACCTGAATATAGGACCGCGAGAGCGCGGCTCGATTGACGACTTCGCGGACATGCTGTGATGGCGCGAAAAAAGACGCATGCGCCGCTGCGCGTCTATCAGAATAACCGGCTTGTCGGTCTCCTTCTGAAAGAACCGAGCGGGGCCATAAGCTTCACATACGATGAAAGCTGGCTGACATGGCCCAAGGCCTGGCCCATATCCCTGTCCCTGCCGATGCGTCCAACGCCCTACAAAGGCGAAGCCGTTGTCGCAGTATTTGATAATCTGCTGCCGGACTCGGATGACATCCGCAAGCGTGTGGCGGCGAAGATGGGCGCGGCGGGAGTGGATGCTTACAGCCTGCTCTCGGTCATCGGGCGCGACTGCGTCGGAGCGATGCAGTTCCTGCCGGAAGAAGAGCCGCTGCCGGAAGCCGCTGGCATAACGGGTGAGCCCGTTGATGACAAAGAGATCGAGCGCATCCTCAAGGGACTTGCCCGCGCCCCCCTCGGCCTTGACCGGGATGACGGCTTTCGCATCTCGGTGGCGGGCGCACAGGAGAAGACTGCGCTGCTTTGGCATGAAGGGCGGTGGTTGCGCCCGACGGGGGCAACGCCGACGACGCATATATTCAAGACGCAGATTGGCCGGCTGCCGCAAGGGATCGACCTTTCGGACAGCGTCGAGAACGAATTCTTCTGTCTGGCACTGCTCAGGGAATTCGGCCTTGATGTCTGCAGGGCGGAAGTGAGTGTTTTCGGCGCGACGAAGGCGCTCGTCATCAAGCGTTTCGACCGCGCCTGGCGGCCGGACGGCCGGCTATTGCGCCTGCCGCAGGAGGACATGTGCCAGGCGCTCGGCGTTCCTCCATCGCGCAAGTACGAGAGCGAGGGAGGACCGGGTATCACCGACATCCTGTCGCTTCTTGCCGGCAGCAACCGCCCTGCCAGATCGCGCGCCGCCTTCTTCAAGGCGCAGGTTCTGTTCTGGCTGATGGGAGCGACGGACGGGCACGCGAAGAACGCGAGCATCGCCCTGTTCCCGCAAGGTGCCTGCGAGCTGACGCCGTTCTACGATGTGCTTTCGGTGCAACCGGCGATTGATCGCGGACAGCTTCAACCCAGGCAGGCCCGCATGGCCATGGCGGTCGGCAACAGCCGCCACTTTCGACTAGACGACATCGCATTCCGCCACTTCCACCAGACGGGGCTGCGGGCGGGAATAAGCAGCGATCACATCAAGGCGATTTTTATCGAAATTGCGCAGCGCGCTGAAACGGCCTTCAATTTGGCGCGCGCCGCGACAAGCCCAGATTTCGACGAATTGGCACTAGCGATCCGAACAGCTTTCCTCCGGCGGCTCGAAGGACTGCATCTGGCCGATCCCGCAACCTGAAGCCTCACTCCCACTCGATCGTCCCCGGCGGCTTGCTCGTCACGTCGTACACCACCCGGTTGACCCCCTTCACCTCGTTGATGATGCGTGTGGCACAGCGCCCGAGGAACGCCATGTCGTAGGGGTAGAAATCCGCTGTCATGCCATCCACCGAGGTCACGGCGCGCAGGCCCAGCACGTGGTCATAGGTGCGCCCGTCGCCCATCACGCCGACCGTGCGCACGGGCAGCAGCACGGCGAAAGCCTGCCAGATCGTGTCGTAGAGGCCTGCCTTGCGGATCTCGTCGAGATAGATGGCGTCGGCCTTGCGCAGGATATCGCATTTTTCCTTTGTCACCTCGCCGGGGATGCGGATGGCGAGGCCGGGGCCGGGGAACGGGTGGCGTCCTACGAAGGCGGCGGGGAGGCCGAGCTCGCGGCCCAGCGCCCGCACCTCGTCCTTGAACAGCTCGCGCAACGGCTCCACCAGTTTCATGTTCATGCGCGCGGGCAACCCGCCGACATTGTGGTGCGACTTGATGGTCACCGAAGGCCCGCCGGAGAAGCTGACGCTCTCGATCACATCAGGATAGAGCGTGCCCTGCGCCAGGAACTCGGCGCCACCTATTGTCTTCGCTTCCGCCTCGAACACATCGATGAACAGACGGCCGATGGTCTTGCGCTTGGTCTCAGGGTCCGAGACGCCGGCCAGCGCACCAAGGAAGGTTTCGCTGGCATCCACCGCCACGAGCGGGATGTTGTAGTGGCCACGGAACAGGCTCACCACCTCATCCGTCTCGCCCTGCCGCATCAACCCGTGATCGACATAGACGCAGGTCAGCTGATCGCCCACGGCCTCATGGATGAGCACGGCGGCGACGGCGGAATCCACGCCGCCGGAAAGGCCGCAGATGACCCGACCCTTGCCGACCTGCGCGCGGATTTTCTGGATCATCTCGGCGCGATAGGCCGTCATTGACCAGTCCGGCGTGATGCCTGCGATCCTGGTGACGAAGTTGGCGATCAGCTTGCCGCCGTCGGGCGTATGCACGACCTCGGGGTGGAACATCGTGGTGTAGATCTTGCGCGCCTCATCCGTGGCGATGGCGAAGGGTGCGTTTTCGGATGTCGCCTTGACGGTGATGCCTTTTGGCATCTCGGTCACGCGGTCACCGTGGCTCATCCAGACCGGATAGCTCTGGCCGACCTCCCACACCCCGTCGAACAGCGCGGACTTCCCCTTGATGATCACATCGGCGCGACCAAACTCCGCTGCATGACCGCCTTCCACCACACCGCCGAGCTGCACGGCCGTGCTCTGCTGGCCATAGCAGATCGCCAGGATCGGCAGGCCTGAGTCGAAGACGGCCTGCGGCGCGCGGGGGCTGCCCTTCTCGGTGACGGAAGCAGGGCCACCGGAGAGGATGATCGCTTTAGGTTTGAGCTTCTGAAAGGCCGCTTCCGCCGACTGAAACGGATGGATCTCGCAATAGACGCCTGTCTCGCGGATGCGCCGCGCGATGAGCTGCGTGACCTGCGAGCCGAAATCGATGATGAGGACGGAGGAATGCTGGGGCTTGGACATGCTCCCGCGTTTAGTGCGGATGGGGATGGCGGGCAACGGGTGGGGCTTGATAAAACGCCTGTATAGGCACAGAGAAATGCCCGCCTCACCGGAGCAACCCATGTTCGATCCTTTCTCCGCCCCCTATCCCCGCGATCTCGCTGGCTATGGCCGCAAGACTCCTGATCCCAAATGGCCCGGCAAGGCGCGAATCGCGGTGCAGTTCGTGATCAATTACGAAGAGGGCGGCGAGAACTGCCTGCTGCATGGCGACCAGGGTTCGGAATCCTTCCTCTCGGAAATCGTCGGTGCCGCTGCGTGGCCCGGGCAGCGGAACATGAACATGGAATCGATCTATGAATATGGTGCGCGGCAGGGTTTCTGGAGGCTGTGGCGGTTGTTCACCGAGCGCAAGTTGCCGGTGACCGTCTATGGCGTGGCCACAGCCATGATGCGTTCGCCCGAGCAGGTTGCGGCGATGAAAGAGGCGAAATGGGAGATTGCTACCCATGGGCTCAAATGGATCGACTACAAGGATTTCAGCTACGAGGAAGAGAAAAAGCACATCCTCGAAGCGATCCGCCTGCATACCGAGGTGACCGGCACCCGCCCGCTCGGCTTCTATCAGGGCCGCTGTTCGGATCACACGCTGAAAATCGTGCTGGAAGAAAGCGGGTTCGTCTATTCCGCCGACAGCTACGCCGATGAGCTGCCATACTACATCAAGGGTCCCAAGGGGCCGCATCTGGTCGTGCCCTACACGCTGGACGCCAACGATATGCGCTTCGCCACACCGCAGGGCTTCAACGCGGGCGACCAGTTCTACACCTATCTCAAGGACTCGTTCGATGTGCTCTACGCCGAGGGCAAGGAGGGGCAGGCGAAGATGCTGTCCGTCGGCCTGCATTGCCGCCTTGTGGGACGTCCCGGACGGGCGAAAGCCCTGGCAAAGTTCATGGATT
>JANMFA010000181.1:0-2748 GCA_031377545.1 Hyphomicrobiales bacterium
GACCACATCATCGTCTCGCCCGCCGTGGCAGCGGCGAACGCTGGCGTGATGCCGCAGATCATCCGGGAAGGACAACCCTTTCGCGTCACGCGGTATCAGGGGGCGCGCTATCCCCGCATCGGCTGGGACCGGCCCAAGGCGTCGGACCATTGCCCCATTGTGGTGGAACTGCGGGTGCCTTGACTGTAGTGAGACGGCAAGTACATCGGCGCGGAGAATTTTCCGCTGATTTTCAATGCAAAATAGCAATGCTGATGCTGGCAATGCAAGAACCACATTTATTTTGTTTATTGCAGGCACTTGCTGCTCCGAGATTCAGAGCGCATCCTTTCTGTGTTTAATTTGTAATTAGGATAAAGGTGTTTCATTCAAGAACTTGAAGATTTTTGCTGAAATCGAATATTGCACTTCTTTTCAATGGAAACACGCTCGATAGCTTCCATTTCGCCCTTCAATCGCGCCAATTCTGCAGCGGTTGTTGCATCGCCTTTAATGAGAAAAAGCGCTGGCCAAAAAATAATAACGCCAACGCCGGTTGCAACCGCATCATTCGTTGCCTTGCTATCTTGAACTCCCGCAACTTGCGCGGCACGCGATGCAAGTCTTGAAGCTTCTTCACCAAGTTGGGAACAACTGTAATTTTGATATTGTAAAGGAGATACATATGCAGCAGAAATGTTCTCTGCTCGACTTGCGCAACCTGCAGCAAATAAAACAGCTGCAAAAACAACACCATAATTCGCACAACGCATAGACAGCCCCCTTTGGATTACCCGACCCAAGATACCGGTTTACAGGCGTTCGAAAAGCTTTTTGTGCTCAATAGCGAAAGGAGTTCATAACAGGCTTCCACCGCCCTGTTTCCATAGCCACATTCCACTGGACAGCCCACAGCCTTGGTGCTAACAGCGCCCTCGTCTCAGGCGGGCTTCGGCCCGCTTGATCGTTTCGGATGCAGCAATCTGCGTTCCGGATCGGGTGATTAGCTCAGTCGGTAGAGCGAGAGACTCTTAATCTCCAGGTCGAAGGTTCGAATCCTTCATCACCCACCACTCTTTCTCATTGACCATGACAATTCCAATCGGGAAGCGGTCTGATCGCTGGCTGGCCGCTATGCAGCAGCGCGTTTCTGCTCAAGCTCGGACATGGTCTGCATCATCCGCAGCGCCAGTTTCTCAAGCTCTGCCGGTGGAACAATGCGCTTTTCGAGACGCGCTGCATTCTCGAAGCCACTCGCAAGCTTGGCGACACCACTTGCGCCGACATTGTAGCTCATGGACTTGAGAGCATGCGCCGCACGGGCGAACTGCTCAAGATCATTGCTCTTCAACGCCTCTGCCAGATCTCTCAGGCAGGCAGCGGTTTGCGAGGCGTACAGATTGATGATCCTGTCGACAACGGCTTGAGATCCCGACGCCATGTGGCGCAGCTCGGCCAGCACGTTGCTGTCGACCAGAGGCTCGTCCACGAGCCCCGCATCCGCCTCAACGGGCGCGGCGGTGCTGGTTGCCATCTCATTCTGCCCGGCAAAGCCACGCAGGCAATCCGCCAGCTTGGCCAGCGTGAAGGGCTTGTAGAGGACGCCGTCCATCCCGGCATTCTGCCAGGCGTCGGCGACGCTGCCAATGACATGCGCCGTCAACGCCACCACGGGGGTGCGACGACAACCCTCGGCCACTTCCCGTGCCCTGATCTGCCTCGTCGCTTCAAAGCCATCGAGCACAGGCATGGAACCGTCCATCAGCACCAGATCATAGCGGTTGGCAAAGACGGCATCGAGCGCTTCCTGACCGTCTGCGACCAGATCAGGCGTGATGCCAAGCTTGTTGAGCGCGGCCTGGGCCACCTCGCGATTGACCTCGCTGTCATCAGCCACCAGCACCTTGAACCCGGTAAACGAGCCATTCAACTGAGCGGCTCCGGCAATCGCAGGCACCCCGACCGACCCTTGCAGCGAGCGCCCTTCGATCATGGCGGCGACAATGTCGGTGAACTCCTCGCGCAGCAATGGCCACTGGATGGCTGCATCAACCAAACCGGCGGCTTGCCAGGCACCGGTGTCCTCATCAGGACGGACCACAGCAACAATGGCACCGCCCGGGCTGATGTTGCGGCGCAAATCCGCTGAGAGATGCGCACGGGAGGTGACGACCAGATTCGCCTGGCTGACGGCCTCCACCAGCGCTGCAGGGGCCACTTCCGCGATGCTGAAGCCGGCGGATGTCAGGTAGAAAGCCGCGGCTGAACGCGTCTGCGCGCCATCGAGGCAAATGACGGCATGCGGAGGCTCACCACCCAGCGACGCCATAACGGGTGGCTCGCGCAAACCGGCGGCGTCCTGTGCTGGCAGCGAAAAATAGAACCGTGTGCCAACTCCGATCTCGCTCTCGACCTTTAACTCGCCGCCCATCGCCCGCACCAGCTTCACCGCAATCGCGAGGCCCAGGCCAGTTCCTCCATACTGACGCGTGGTGGTCTGGTCGGCCTGTGAGAAGGCCTCGAAAATCGTATCAAGCTTGTCTTTGGCAATGCCGATCCCGGTGTCGATCACACTGAACGTTATCGTATCCAGTGCCGAAGGATCCCGCCCGACCCAAACCGAAACGCCGCCGGACTCGGTGAATTTAAGGGCATTGTTGACCAGATTTCCCAGAACCTGCCCAAGCCGAACGGGGTCAGCAAGGACACAGGCCCTGGCTGCAAGATCGACACGCGAGCACAGATCCAGCCCTTTGGATTGGGCGCGGT
>JANMFA010000184.1:0-7105 GCA_031377545.1 Hyphomicrobiales bacterium
ATCCCAAGCGCCTTGGGATCATCCGGCCTTGCAAAGGCCAGAAGCAGACGTTCCCCCAATGCGGGTGCGTAGTGGGTCACTTCGATGAACTGGGGCTGTGCTGTAGCTGCAATCCGCAATGGCTCCATCGCAGCATCAAAAATGCCTGACGCGTCGCGGTAGTTCAAGCAATGCGGTTGTTCCTGAGCCATCAGGGCCATCAACCGCGCGATGTCGCGCCGCAACTGCTCGCGCCGTTCAAGCTGTCCCGTCAAGACGGCCGCTTCAAGAAGCATCACATGCTCTGGTGAGAGCACCACATCCACAATCATGCCCGCCTGGCAGGTCGCGCGCAGCAATCCGGCGAGCCGTCGCAGCCGCTCCTGGATCCGCGCCTCATTGGGCTCCGCGTACCAGTTGTTTTCAAACAGCGTGCGCAACGTCACCTCGAACCTGCGTGTCCGGTCAGCTGTGCGGAGGCGGTAGGAGCCATGGACCAGTCCGTTGCCATCCGCCTCACCCAGCGTGTCGTTGCGGCGTCGGTTGTCGAGGATGTCCTCCATGACCTTAGCCAGCTTTGCTGACAGCAGGAATGTCTGGATATTCTGCAGCGGAATCGGGACGGGCCCATATCCGTGCTCCATCCGTTGCCGCTGGATGTCGAGCCCGGCTTCTGGCGTGGCTTGAGGATCAGGCTGGAAGAACATGTATTGATCAATACTGACGATCACCCTGCGGACATGCGAACTGCTCCGCCTGGCCTGTGCCGCCAAACCTTCAACATCGCGAAGTGAAGCGCCAAAAACCGAAAGATTGAAGGCATTGCTGGCCGCAAGGATCGGGCTCGCGGGATCCATTCCATATGCCAGGCGCGACGACCCGATAATGAGTGTATCCGGCCTTCGTTTCTGGAACAGATGATCCTTGATCAGCTGTTCATCGCCCAGCATGCGCGACGTCGGATTGATCACGGATTTTGGTAAAAGACGGGTTCCAAAGGCCAGGAATGGATCGAAGGCCAGCACGACACCGATCCAGACCGCAAGAGCCGTGAAACACGCGACCACGAAGCTGCGCAGGAACGAACGGCCGACGGTGGACGACGCGATGCTCATGCAGCGTCAGGCTCTCCCACGCAGCGGATCATCGAGACGCGCTTGGGCATCTTGCCCACTGCGGGTCGGAACTGGCCTGAGGCTGCATCGAGCACCATCAGTACGCCTGTCGCCACATCGAAATAAGCGCCATGCAACTGCAGGCGGCCCTTTGCTTCGAGGATCTGCACGCACGGGAAAGTGCGCAGATTGGCCAGCGATGTCTGGATGCCGGCGAGCGCCAGCCGCTCCACATAGACCGGCAGCGCTTCATTGAAGCCCTGACCGCCTGTGCGCTCCGCCGCCGAACGCAGCAGGGTGATCCATTTGCCGATGAAATCGCCGGGCGACAGCGGACCCTGCGTATCGTCCGCATAGGCACGAATACCGCCGCAACGAGCATGCCCCATCACGACGATATGCTTCACCTTCAGCGCCTGCACGGCATATTCCAGCGCCGCCGAAGTGCCATGCAATTCGCCGTCCGGATTGAACGGCGGCACCAGATTCGCCACGTTGCGCACGACAAACACCTCGCCCGGGCGGGTGTTGAAGATGACCTCGGGAGAAACCCGGCTGTCGCAGCAGCCGACGATCATGACATCGGGGTTCTGCCCGGTCTTGGCCAGTTCAGCGAAGCGCACCTGCTCTTTGGGAAGCCGCTCGCTCAGGAACGCCTTGTAGCCGACAACAAGTTGATCCGGTAACATTGTGTATGCTCTCAAAAGCCCGGACGGGGCATCGTTCTGAACCCCTTATTGGGTTTGAACCGCAATTGCATCCATCAAAAATGCAGGTGTCCGAAGTGGTTTTGCCTCAGAAGTGGTCCGGGCGGATCACTTCGCAGTCGGAGATGGTGATGATGCCGACCTGCCGTGACACAATCTTGTAGATCGGCTCCACAATGCTTTCGACCTTCGTGGGATCGCAGACACACACCACGCTGACCATGCGGCCCGCATCAGACACCATGCCGTCCGCACGCCACGAACCCTCGCGACCGCGGCCCGCAATCACGGGATAGACCGTGTAGCCCGTGACCGCGAGCTGATCGAGTTTATCGAGCACACGGTTGAGCGCAGGCTGCTCGATGACAATCGCAATACGCTTCTTAGGATACATCTGCATCGGGCGTTCAGCCTTTCACGACACCGGCGAGCCAGACATACAAGGGGATGCCCAGGGCGAGATTGAAGGGAAATGTCACGCCAAGCGACAGCGTGAGATAAATCGAAGGCTTGGCCTCCGGCAGGGCGAGGCGCATCGCGGCAGGCACGGCAATGTAGGATGCCGACGCGGCCAAAGTGATCATCAGGGCGGTCCCGCCAAGCGAAAGGCCAAGTCCGAGGCAGGCCAGTGCCGCAAGCCCGGCAGAAATCAGCGGCATGTAAAGGCCAAACGCAATGGCAGACCATGACAGAGCTTTCAGGCCCTCGCGCATGCCACGCCCGGCAATCAGTCCCATATCCAGCAGGAACAGGCAGATCATGCCGAAGAAGAGGTCGTTCACGAAGGGCGAAACGGCTGCCATGCCGCGCTCGCCGGTGATCCAGCCGATCACGAAGGAGCCGATCAGCATCACGACCGAGCCATTGAGGCCAATCTCGCGCAGAAGTGCGCCCGTGCTTTCCGCTTCTGCGTGAACCGCCGCATCCCGTGCCTTTCGCGCCAGATACAGCGCTGTCAGGATGGCGGGCGTCTCCATGACTGCGGCAACAGCGATCAGATACCCCTCATAGGGTAGGCCAAGGCTGGTCATGGTCTGTGTCGCGGCGACGAAGGTGACGATGGAAATGGACCCGTAATGCGCGGCAACCGCTGCAGCATCAACCGTCGACAGGCGCGTCGACACCCTGAGCAGCGCAAACCCGATGAGCGGGATCAACGCCGAAAGCGTGATTCCTGCCAGCATCACGCCGACAAGCTTGAGATCGAGGCCGCTCTTCGCAACCGCAACCCCGCCCTTGAAGCCGATCGCCATCATCAGGTACAGCGCCAGAAACTTGGCAATCGCCTCCGGCACCGTCAGGTCGGACCGCGCAAGCGATGCGGCAAGCCCCAGGGCGAAGAACAGCACCATCGGGGACAACAGGTTGGCAAGCGCCAAATCCAGAGCTGACATGGAACCCTAACCTATTTCCCATTCATCGACGGGAAATAGGGCGAGAAGGCAGTCTCGCCAAGCCCTGACCAGGCAATTGCCACCCGCCGGGCCTGCAAGAGCCCTCACTTCTTCGGCTTGACCGAATTCTGCACGGCTTCGCCCATGGATTTCATCTGGTTCTGCATCGCGGCCATCTGGCTGCGCATGAAATCGGTCTGCAGTTTCATGACCTCGTCAAAGCCCTTGGCTTTCACCAGTGCCTGGGCATGATCGAAGGCAGCCTTGACGTTCTGTTCCGCGAAGCCAACGGCCTCCTGGGTCGCTTTCACAGAGCTTTCCGTGGCCTTCTGCGCTGTTCCCTGAAGATTGCCCGCTGCTTCCTGCGTTGCCCCCATGAATGTGTCGAACGCCTTCTTGGCCTGTTCCACGCTCTTGTTCGCGAGGTCACGCATCTCGGTGGGAACCTCGAACTGCGGCAGCTTGAACGGATCAACCATATCGTCCTCCAGGGTTGGGGTTCTTCCCCCGCCAGTTAACACTAACAGCAAGGAATGACGCTTCTGACCCGTCTGCCGCTTTCATTGGGCATTCGAACAGATATATTCATGTTTCATTAGTCATACGCCGCGGTCAAGCGCCGGCCGGCACAAATGAAAGCCAAACCGCCCGTGACCAACGCCATCAGCGTTCAGGTGACATCGCTGGGAGATTTCCCGCTGGACCCCGATTCCGGCAAGGCATGGCTGTGGACCGGCGAAGGCGAGCGGCTGCTGTGGCTGTCCGGAAGTGCCCGCGATGAGGTCGGAATCACCGGCCCCGGGCCCATGAATCCCCTCACGGATGCCGCGACATTCCGGAGCTTCCTGCCGCTGCTGACCCTCAAGGCACCTGATCAGGAGCCTATACGCGTTCAGCAGATCACGTTGACGCATGGTCCGCGCGGCGGCGTTTACACCTGTCTTTGTCGTCACGTCCCGCTTCGGTCGGGTGGCTACGGACTCCTCGCCGTCGCCATCGGCGCGCCCGCCCGGAGCATGGCGGTCCTGCAAGAGCGGGAACCACTCCCCCCGGCCAGTTCCCCCGTCGAGACGCCAATGCCGGTCGTTGAGCCCGTTGAATCGGTCGCGCCTCTCCAGCCTGTCGTCGCTCCAGCCGTCGCTGACATTCCTACACCGAACGTTGCTGCGCCTCCGGCAGCACCGAAGCCAGAAGTGTCCGCTCAGGGTCCTTTGCTGCACAGCCACACCTCGTCTCCAGCCTGGACAACCATTAACGCCAGCCCGGAGAGGCCGTTGCGGTTCGTCTGGCAGACCGACGAGAACGGGCGCTTCGTGCATCTCTCGCGGGAACTGTCGGAAGCCGTGGGGCCGGACAATGCCATGGTGATTGGCCAGACCTGGGATCAGATCGTCACGCGATACGGCATTCTGGAGGCGGAAAGCGTGAGTGCAGGCTTCAGGTCCAAGGACACCTGGACTGGTGTACCCGCGCTCTGGCCCGTCGCGCATTCCGAGCTTGGTGTGCCCATCGAGATGGCAGGCATGCGGATGCTGGAATCCTCGCGCTTTGTCGGCTTCCGGGGCTACGGCATTGCCCGGATCGAGCGGGCCATCGTTCGACCAGGCAGCGCCATTCAAGCCCTGTCGCAGGATATCGAACCTGTGATCGAAAGGCCCGAAGAGCGATTCGGACCCGCCATCTCGCGGCATTTGCCTGGACAGGGTACGCCCGCTGATATCGGGACGCGCCGGGAGGAGCCCGTCACTCCTCAATCCGCAGGTCAAAGCCGTGACCTGCGCAGGACAATCGCTGTCCAGAACGAGTTCGATACCCCGTCGGCTGTCAGTCCTGCAGTCAAAATCCAGGCACCGGATCTGGCGACATTTCAGCCTGGGGAGGCCCATGCACTCCCTGCCCCTTTCACGCCTGCGGTGCAGCCTTCCGCGGCCGACGAGCCCGCCGTCGAGGAACCCGCTGCAGGGTCATCGCTCAGCAAGGTCGAGCGGGATGCTTTCAGAGAGATTGCAAAGACGCTGGCCGGACTCACCCCACCGGGGCAGCAACCTCCGGCACAGCCACGCAACTCGGATTCTTCCGTGCCGACTGAACTGGGCCGCGCATCGGACACCGCGCACAAGCCTCGTCCGCTCGACCTTCTCCGGCAGGATCTGATCGAACGTGGCGGCGTGATCCTGAACCGCCCGCCTGATTCCACGTTTCCAGAGGCTGGCAGGCTTCCGGGCGCATCGATCATCACTTATGGGGAGATTCAGAAGCGGCGCGGCGCCAGACAGGAACCCGACCCGGCCAGCAATGCAGCCGAAATCATCGAAAAAATGCCGATTTGCCTCCTCGTGATGCAGGAAGGCAAGGCCATGTTCGCCAACCGCGCATTGCTGGACCTGGCGGGTTATCCCGACCTGGAGACATTTCTGACATCAGGCGGAGCCGATGGTCTCTTCAGCGACACGTCGGGCGAACGCAAGGATGCCGGACGCCAGTTCACCATTGCAAACCGCTCGGGCGATCTGATCGCGGTCGATGCCAGCATCCAGGCGATTTCCTGGGACAACGTCCCCGCGACGCTGACATCCCTGCGCCGCATGCAGGAAAGCCCGCACTATCAGCAGAACAAGGTTGCAGAGCTGGAATTGCTGGCAGCCAGGGCCGAACTGCAGGAACTGCACTCTGTCCTGGAAACCGCGACCGACGGTGTGATCCTGCTGGATGCCAGCGGGCGCATTCTCAATCTCAACCGCTCAGCGGAGGCCCTCTTCGGCTTTGACCAGAACGAGATCGCGGGCGAGAGCATCACCATCCTGCTGGAACCCGAAAGCCATGTCGCGGCGCTGGACTATCTCCAGGGCCTCAGGAGCCACGGTGTCAGCAGCCTCCTCAACGATGGTCGGGATGTTCGTGGGCGCGAACGCAACGGCGGAGTGATCCCTCTGTTCATGACCATCGGGCGTATTGGCGAAGGTCATGGTGGTGCTGCCAACAGCAGCATGGGCCAGGGAGCGACAAAGTTCTGTGCGGTCCTCAGGGACATCACCCACTGGAAGAAGGTTGAGGCGGACCTGATGGACGCCAAGCGCGCGGCAGAGGATTCGAGCGCGCACAAGACCGACTTCCTCGCACGGATCAGCCATGAGATCCGCACACCGCTCAATGCCATCATCGGCTTCTCACAGGTGATGATGTCGGAAAGCTTCGGCCCCCTGGGCAACGAGCGCTACCGGCAGTATGTCAAGGACATCAACGCATCCGGCGAGCATATCGTCTCGCTCGTCAACGATCTGCTGGACCTTTCGAAGGTTGCCTCGGGCAAGCTGGAGCTCAGCTTCGGCAGCGTCGACCTGAATGCGCTGGTGGCGGCCTGCGTCAGCATGATCCAGCCTCAGGCCAATGCAGGAAGGGTCATCGTTCGCTCGCAGCTCTCGGTCAGTCTTCCGCCCGTGGTGGCAGATGAACGATCCGTGCGGCAGATCCTGCTGAATCTCTTGTCGAATGCGGCGAAGTTCACGGAGCCCGGTGGACAGGTCGTTGCATCCACCTCATTGACGGAACGGGGCGAGGTGACGATCCGCGTGCGCGACACCGGTATCGGCATGACGCCCGAGGACGTGAAGAGAGCAATGGAGCCATTCCGCCAGATTCCGGGCCCACGTTCAAGCGGTGGAACCGGGCTGGGCCTGCCGTTGACGAAGGCGCTGGTTGAAGCAAACCGCGCTGCCTTCTCGATCCATAGCGATTCGGGCAAGGGAACGCTCGTGGAAGTGACGTTCCCCTCCACCCGTGTCCTTGCGGAGTAGCGTGCCCCGCATCAGTACTTGATGGCTGCGCCGAGCTTGGCCTGGTTCAGTTGCAGCGAGCTGCCGGCGACGTTGGTGAACCTGAGATGCTGCAGTTCGGCGCGCACCATGATGTT
>JANMFA010000214.1:0-7303 GCA_031377545.1 Hyphomicrobiales bacterium
GTGCCGAGGATGTAGTGCGTGCTGCGGACGTTCGTGACCCAGTCGCGCATCGCTTCGTTCACGGCTTCCTTGAGCGTCTTCTGTCCGGCGGTGACGGAGACGACTTCGGCTCCTAGCATCTTCATGCGATAGACGTTGAGCGCCTGCCGCGCGCAATCAACTTCGCCCATGTAGATGACGCACTTCATCCCGAACATCGCGCTGACCGTGGCGGTGGCGACGCCGTGCTGGCCGGCGCCGGTCTCGGCGATGATGCGCGTCTTGCCCATGCGCCGGGCGAGCAGGATCTGCCCGAGGCAGTTGTTGATCTTGTGGCTGCCGGTGTGATTGAGCTCGTCGCGCTTGAAGTAGATCTTAGCGCCGCCCAAATGCTCGGTCAGCCGCTCGGCGAAATACATCGGGCTGGGCCGGCCGGCATAGTGGGTGTTGAAGCTCTTCAGCTCCTCCTGGAACGCCGGATCGGCCTTGGCCGCGTTGTAGGCGTGCTCCAGCTCGAGGATCAACGGCATCAGCGTCTCGGCGACGAAGCGGCCGCCGTAGATGCCGAAATGGCCGCGCTCGTCGGGCCCGGTGCGCAGGCTGTTGGGCATGCGGGGCGCGCGACCGGAGCATCCGGTTGACGGCAAGCCGCTGCGTGATGTGCTGATCCATGACCGCGCCCTCGGCCCCGCGCCTGACAGCCTGTTCCAGCTTATCTCGTTCGTCACCGGGGGAGCATTGCGCGCAAAGGCGCAGGCGCTGGCCCGTGGCGAGGATCCCGACGTTGATCTGGCGTTGCTCGATGTGCTGGGAACATTGCACAAGTTCGCCGGACTGAAGCTCAGCCCGGAGGCCTTCGTCGAAGCGCTGGAGGAACTGCAGCCCCGGCTCTATTCCATCTCGTCATCGCCGCGCCATCAGGCCGGACGCCTGACGCTGACGGTCGATACAGTGCGCTATGCGATGGGAAGGCGGCAGCGCATGGGCGTGGCCTCCACCTTTCTGGGTGAGCGGATTTCTCCGGGCGAAAAGCTGTCGGTCTATGTGCAGCCGGCCCATGGCTTCGGCCTGCCGGACGATCCGAACACACCGGTCATCATGGTCGGGCCGGGAACCGGTATCGCACCGTTCCGTGCCTTTCTGCAGGAGCGCGCCGCGATCAGCGCGCCGGGGCGCAATTGGCTGTTCTTCGGTCATCAGCGCATGGCGACTGATTTCTTCTACGCGGATGAACTCAACGCCATGAAGGAGCGCGGGCAGCTGGACCGCCTGACGCTGGCATGGTCGCGCGATGGCAAGGACAAGATTTACGTGCAGGACCGCATGCGCGAAACGGGCGCCGAGCTGTGGGCGTGGTTCCAGCAAGGCGCACATTTCTACGTCTGCGGCGATGCCAAGCGCATGGCCAAGGATGTCGAGCGGGCGCTCGTGGACATTGCCGTCGCACATGGCGGTTTGACGACGGATGATGCTGTTTCCTTCGTGGCGGGGCTCAAGAAGGCTGGCCGCTATCAGGCGGACGTCTATTGATGGTGACGCGACCGCCATCCCTTGCACGCCCGCCGCGCGAGACAATTGCCCGGATGGGAGATCTGGCAACCTTGCCGGTGTTTCTCAAGCTGCGGGGCAAGACCGCGCTTGTGGCAGGCGGATCGGCGGGAACAGCATGGAAAGCCGAATTGCTGGCAGCGGCAGGCGCTCAGGTCAGGCTCGTCTGGGCAGAACCGGATGGCGAATCCATCAAGCTGGCTGCCGCATGGCCGGACCGTGTGACGCTGGTGCAGCGTGCGCTGACGGACAGCGATTTCGACGATGTTGCGGTTGCCATTGGCGCCGTGGAAGACGACGGTGAAGGTGCGTATTTCGCCGCCATCGCCAGGGCGAGGGGCATTCCGGTCAATGTGGTTGACAAGCCCGCATTCTGCGATTTCCAGTTCGGTGCCATCGTCAACCGTTCCCCCCTCGTGATCGGCATCTCGACGGATGGCGGCGCGCCGCCGCTCGGACAGGCGATCCGCTCGATGATTGAGACGCTGCTTC
This sequence comes from Hyphomicrobiales bacterium, assembly GCA_031377545.1. Lineage (GTDB taxonomy): Bacteria > Pseudomonadota > Alphaproteobacteria > Rhizobiales > Beijerinckiaceae > JADCCX01. The sequence continues at coordinate 2,020 of JANMFA010000214.1, forward strand.
CGGCTGGCCTCGCGCGTTGGGCTGCCGCTGCGAAGTCCTGGCGAGGCCGGGTCATGGGTGCGGGTCTTGACGGGACGGATCGCAAGGCCTTCTGGCGTCGATTTGCGGGCGAAGCCATGGCACGACCCAATGAAGCGCCATGTCCTGTCGAGCGCGAGGCGATGATTGCCGACCTGCAGCATCGCGACACGAGCCGCGGCAAAGGACATCTTGCACTCGTGGGGGCAGGACCGGGTGATCCTGAACTGCTGACGCTCAAGGCCGTGCGCTATCTGCGGGAGGCCGATGTCATTTTGTATGACGATCTCATCAGTGATGGAATTCTGGCATTTGGCCGTCGCGAAGCGCGCAAGATCCACGTGGGCAAGCGCGGCGGCGAGGCATCCTGCGCCCAGGACGATATCTCGTCGCTCGCTGTCCTTTTGGCACAGGAAGGCCAGCGCGTTGTGCGCCTCAAGGGCGGCGATCCGCTCATCTTCGGGCGGGCGGATGAAGAAATCGCGGCAGCCCGGGATGCTGGTGTTGCTTTCACCATCGTCAATGGCATCTCTGCCGCGCAGGGCGCTGCTGCGGCGCTGGGCGTTTCGCTGACCCGGCGCGGGGTGGCGCGCAGACTGCAGTTCGTGACGGCGCATGCCGAAACGGGCCGCTTGCCCGACAGCATCGACTGGGCCAGCATTGCCGACCCTGACGTGACAACCTGCCTCTACATGGGGCGACGCAATCTGGGGACGTTCATGGGCCGGGCCTTCGCGGCAGGGCTGGACCCGCGCACGCCTGCACGCTTTGTCATCAAGGCGACCTTGCCGGATCAGCACGTGCTCGCCGGTGATGCGCAGACCATCACAGGTCTTGTCGCAGCGTTCGATCGGAAAGGCCCCGGAGTCCTGATGCTCGGCCATGCATTTTCAGCCGCGACGTCGATGGCTCACCCGACAGTCCGGCTTGCGGCGGAATAGACCCCGGCTTTCCATTGCTTGCGACTGCCAATTTGCGGTGTGCCCCGCTATAGTGGGTCCATGACAGCAGCACGGGAAAAGCGCGCGGTTGGGCGGTTCTGGGGGCGATTGGGCTATCGCCTTCTGCTCTGGCCGATTGGTGTCGGTGCCTTGCTGCTGCTGCTGGGCGGCGTAGCTCCGATGCCCTCCACGCTGATGCTTGTCCGCTGGGCTTCTGGAGAGCCGGTCAAGCGCGAATGGGTGCCGCTGGAGCGGATGTCGGCTCATCTTCCACGTGCCGTCATTGCCTCGGAGGATCAGCTCTTCTGTGAACACTGGGGAGTGGATTTCGAGGTGCTGAAGGAACTGGCCTCGGATCCTGATGGCCCGGACCGCGGTGGTTCGACGATCTCCATGCAGACAGTCAAGAATGTCTATCTCTGGCATGGGCGTTCTTATGTGCGCAAAGCCATCGAGATTCCGCTGGCTCTGGCCGCCGATCTGGTCTGGGGCAAGCGACGGATGATGGAGGTCTATCTCAATGTCGCGGAATGGGGCGATGGCATTTTCGGGGCGGAGGCCGCTTCACAGTTCTATTTTCGAAAAGGCGTCTCGACGCTGTCCGCATCCGAAGCGGCGCGCCTTGCTGCGGCCCTGCCCAATCCTGAAAAGCGTGGGGCGAGTGGTCCCACTGTTCATTCACGCCGCGTCCTGCGCAGAATGGACGGTGTGGAGCCCTATCTGGGTTGCGTGCGTCCCTCGTGAGCGAGAAGAGAAGGAAACAGCCGATGTCCACCGTTACGCTTTTGCAAGACGACGACCTGTCACCGGAGGCGAAGGCGGTGTTCGACGACATCCGCGCCCTGCGGAAGTCGGATTTCGTCAACAATTTCTGGAGGGCGCTTGCCCATGATCCTGTCCTCCTCAAGCGGACGTGGGAGAGCGTGAAACAGGTCATGGGCAAGGGCGCGCTCGACCCGTTGGTCAAAGAGCTGATCTATGTTGCGGTCTCGACGGTGCAGGGCTGCGAGTACTGCGTGCGCTCGCACACGGCGGCGGCCAGGGCCAAGGGCATGAGTGTGGAGCAGCATATGGAACTTGCGGCGGTGATCGGCATGGCGGCGGAGACCAACCGGCTTGCCACGTTGCTTCAGGTGCCGGTGGATGACGCCTTCATGACGACGTGACGGTTCGATGAGCCATTGCGGCGCAATTCGCCACGGGATAGACCGCTGGTGTCACGATCCCAGAGCCCTTGAGCCGTCTTGCCCAATCTTTTCACCCGCTATCAATCCATGGTCAGCGCTGGCCAGATCGAGGCCGATGCGGCCCAGTCTGCCGCTGTCCAGCGCCTGAACGATCTGGCGCAGCGGCTGGGGGAAACGCGGCTGGCCCGCAAGTCGAGCGCCTTGGGATGGCTGTTTGGCGCAAAGGCTGAAAAACCGCAGGCGCTGAAAGGCCTCTACATCTGGGGTGCAGTCGGGCGCGGCAAGACGATGCTGATGGATCTTTTCTTCATTGAGGTGTCGGCGCAGCGGAAGCGCCGCGTGCATTTCCATGACTTCATGGCGGATGTGCATGCACGGGTGCATGAATGGCGGCAGCTGTCGCGGGACGGCAAGGTCAAGGGCAATGACCCAATCGCTCCGGTCGCGGCGGCGTTGGCCGATGAGGCCTGGGTGCTGTGTTTCGATGAGTTCGCGGTCAATGACATCGCAGATGCGATGATCCTCGGACGGCTGTTTTCTGCCCTGTGGGAGCGCGGCGTGGTGGTGGTCGCGACCTCCAACGTCGCTCCGAATGACCTTTATCGGGAGGGGCTGAACCGCGCACTTTTCCTGCCCTTCATCGCGGAACTGCAGACCCGCATGGACGTGCTGAGGCTGGAGGCCCGCACGGACTACAGGCTGGAGAAGCTCTCGGGTGCGCCGGTGTATCATGTTCCTGCCAATGCCGCGGCAGACGCCGCTTTGGATGCAGCGTGGAACCTGCTGACGGGCAATGCTCCGGTCAGCCCCCAGGTCATCACGGTCAGGACCCGCAAGCTGGAGGTGCCCGCCGCGGCAGCCGGTGTGGCGCGGTTCAGTTTCTCCGATCTTTGCGATCGGCCGTTGGGAGCGTCCGACTACCTGATGATCGCGCGTGAGTTCCACACCGTGATCATCGACCGCATTCCTGTGCTGGACTATCCGCGCCGGAACGAGGCCAAGCGCTTCATCATCCTCATCGATGTCTTCTATGAGCACCACGTCAAGGTAGTGGCCTCCGCCGAGGCGCAACCGCAGGGACTCTATGCTGCAACGGAGGGCCGGGAGGTGTTCGAGTTCGAACGCACCATTTCCCGGCTGATTGAAATGCGCTCGGAGGCCTATCTGGCAGCTCCCCATGGCAGGATCGGTTCGGACAGTGCGGGCGATACTGGCGGAATTGTCGAAACATGAGTGGCACCGACGAGACACCGAAGGGGCGCATCCTCATTGCGGCGAGCCAGCAGCTGAGGCGCTTTGGTGTGCGGAAGTTCACCGTGGTGGATGTTGCCGAGGCTGCGGGCATGACGCACCCGAATGTCTATCGCTATTTCACCTCCAAGACGGCGCTGATCGATGCCCTGGTAACAAACTGGCTCAAGCCGCTGGAAGAGCGGATCGAGATGGTGGTCAGCGCTCCCGACCCGGTTATCGACAAGCTGGAGCGGATGATCGTGGCAATGAGCAAGGCCTATCGGACCGCGAAAGCGGAGGAACCTGAGCTTTTCGCGGCTTTCGTGACAGCCACGGCCACCAGCCGCGCCGTCTCCCGCAAGCACCGTTCCCGAATGCGGCGCGCTTTCGAGCGTGTGATCGAAGAAGGCATCGGAGCCGGGGTCATCGGTATTCGCGAACGGACCAAGGCGCAGGCGCTGCTGCTGGATTCGAGCTGGCGCTTCATTGACCCGGCGTCGATCCTGGCCGAGGCCGATGATGACACGAACCTTGAAGGGCGTCTCGAAAGGGTGCTTGAGGCGGCACTGCACCGGCTCGCACGGCGGGAGTTTTCGGCCTGAAAAGACATTACAAATAACAAATAACATTATTTGTAACATCATTTAAACGACTTCAGATTCTTGGTTTTTTCTCTCTGTTAAGCATCTAAAACACTGATCCAGAAACATAAAATCCGCACAGAGTCGGGCCAACCCAAGCCCTCGCCAGTGGTTTGACTCATTTACGTACAGATCGCCTGTCTTGATTCAGTCTCAAGCTTGAGTCATCGGGCACCCATCATCCGGCCTGCGTGCCAAATCCGCTGACTTACCAACCCCAGAGGTTTCTCATGTCCCGCAAGAAGATCGCCCTCATCGGCGCCGGCCAGATCGGTGGCACGCTCGCCCATCTCGCAGGCATGAAGGAACTGGGCGACATCGTCCTTTTCGATATTGCTGAGGGTATTCCGCAGGGCAAAAGCCTCGATCTGGTGGAATCGTCCGCCGTCGACGGCTTTGATGCGCTGTACAAGGGCACCAATGACTACAAGGACATCGAAGGCGCTGATGTTGTCATCGTCACCGCAGGCGTGCCGCGCAAGCCTGGCATGAGCCGCGACGATCTGGTTGGTATCAATCTCAAGGTGATGGAGCAGGTCGGCGCCGGCATCAAGAAATACGCCCCCGAAGCCTTCGTCATCTGCATCACCAACCCGCTCGACGTCATGGTCTGGGCCTTGCAGCAGAAGTCGGGCCTGCCGCCGCACATGGTGGTAGGCATGGCCGGCGTGCTGGACAGCGCGCGCTTCCGCCTTTTCCTGGCCGAGGAGTTCAAGGTCTCGGTCGAGGATGTGACCGCCTTCGTGCTGGGCGGCCATGGCGACACCATGGTGCCGCTGACGCGCTACTCCACCGTCGCCGGCATCCCCATCCCCGATCTCATCAAGATGGGCTGGACCACGCAGGAGCGCATTGACGCGATCGTGCACCGCACCGCCAATGGCGGCGGCGAGATCGTGAAGCTGCTGGAGCGCGGCTCGGCCTTCTACGCGCCCGCGGCCTCGGCCGTCGCGATGGCGGAGAGCTTCCTGAAGGACAAGAAGCGCGTCCTGCCCTGCGCCGTGATGCTGAACGGCGAATACGGCATGACCGATTTCTACGTGGGCGTGCCGGTCGTGATCGGCGCCGGCGGCGTGGAGAAGATCGTCGAGGTCGAGTTCCTGCCGGAGGAGAAGGTCGCCTTCGCCAAGTCCTGCGACGCGGTGAAGAAGCTGGTCGAGGACTTCAAGGCCCTGGGCGTCTAAGGACCCGCTGGTGCGGGTTGCCGTGATCGCCGATGTTCACGGCAACCGCCTGGCTTTGGCGGCGGTGCTGGAAGCCGTGG
>JANMFA010000475.1:0-5105 GCA_031377545.1 Hyphomicrobiales bacterium
CGCCATCGCCGATCTGGAATGGATGGTGATGCCCGCGCTGCTGCTCAGGCAGTTCAAGCTGTTCTACGATACCGAGCGGAACATCCCCGTGGGTGTCGTGCTGTTTGCCAAGGTCAGCCCCGCCGTAGCGGCGCGGCTGGATGCGGGCGGGCGGCTGGCGACCCTGGACGACTGGCGCTCCGGAGAGACCGTGCGCGTGATGGCGACGGTGGCTCCCTTTGGCGGCGAGGTGCGGCTGTGAAAGCAGGTTACCGTGTTTTTATTTGTATATTAATAACTGCAATAGCATTAATTCTATCAGTTTTTTTTGTTTTACTTTTGTACAATCCATTAAAATTCGACTATGTTTTTGCCCATCAGAATCCACATATAATTGAAGTTGAAAGTAAGTTTTCTTCGATATTATTTGAAAGCAGAAAATTGAATCTCAAGAACGAATTTCCGGAATCTCAAAAAATTTGTATTGTTGATAGGGGAGTAAATCCGGTTAACCAAATCGAACTATTAGGGATTTCTAGAAATCAGAATATTTTATCAAACTTGGGGCCGTTGTTCATGGGCAGCGACCGCGATTGGCATATAATCGTTATTAATAAAGGCAATATAATAATCTACGCAATAAATGGATTTATTTTTCCAATTTCCCCAATTATCAAATGCGATAGCTCAATTATTATTAATTATGATGAAATATCAAAGAATTTTGTTGTAGAAGGGGCGTGAAATGGAGCTCAATCCTGTATCCCATTTTCTCAGAAAATGGGAAGCCGAAGCCGCTCAGATTACCAGACAGCTAGGGCTCGTCTATTCAGAATCAAATCCACCTCCTCAAGGTCGAACGATCGGCGATGTACTACCTGCATCTAACAATGCGATTACGCACGCCTACGTCAGTGCAAAGTTGAGTCAACTGTTTGGATATGGGATTGCTCGAGATTTTGGCGATGCGCGGGAGATTAACCAGCCTCCTGGCCCTGGGGAAGCATGGGATACCTATAAAGATCTCTATAATAACGAAGTTGGGCGTCGGATTGGCGAGTGCGCAGGTGGCTTCGGTGACGTGACTGAACTCCTTAAGGACGCTTGGCGCAATGGTGACCTGATTGTGGTCCGGACGGATAGTAGAATTCCACCCAATTACTCATACTCACGCGAGGGCATCGAATTTTTTGATACGCATCAAGTGTCTTGGCAGGGGCCCTCATTGCATTTTCGTCCTCCACCCCGCTGCTTCCCCGGCCCCACCCCCATCCTGATGGAGGATGGCACCTCCCGCCCCATCTCCGCCATCGCGCTTGGTGACTGGATCCTCGCGTTTGATCCCGCGCGGCCCTTCAAGGGGCTGGTGCCACGGCAGGTCACGAAGCTCTTCCGCAACACCACGGAGAGCTGGCTGAAGCTCAGCTTCCTTGAAGGCGGCACGCTTTCTGCCACGCCGGGCCACGATATGCTGGCGGCGGACGGGCGCTTCGCCCGGCTCGACCGGCTGGTGCAATGGAACCACACCGGCGAAGGCCGCGTCGTGCTGGTGGGCGAGGACGGCGCACCCCGCGCCGCCCGCGTCGAGCACATCCGCTTCAGCGCCGCGACGGCGGATATGTTCGGGCAGGTCCTCGTGCTGGCGAACGACAACAGAAAGCATTCTCATTGTGCCTGACCTCATCATCTACGATTGCGACGGGACCCTGATCGACAGCGAACGGCTGGTCGCGAAGGTTTGCATGGCGGAAATTCATGCCCTGGGCCTCACGCACTGGACGATGGATCGCTATTTCGCGTCCTTCGTCGGCATGCCCGGCCACGTCGGCTGGAGCACGGTGGCAGAAGACCTTGGACGGCCCTTGCCGGCCGGATTGAATGCGCGTGTCGATGACAGCATTCTGGCGCTGTTTCACAGCGAGCTTCAGCTGATTCCCGGCACACGCGACGCCATCCTGGCCATTGGCGGCGAACGCTGCGTGGCCTCGTCGACAGCGGAACCCTATCTGACGGACAACGTCCGCCAGGTTGGTTTGCATGATCTCTTCGGAGACCACATCTTCTCGGCCTCGAAGGTTCGCCGCGCGAAACCAGCACCGGATGTCTTCCTCTTTTCGGCGTCGCAGATGGGCCATGACCCGAAGGATTGCCTCGTGGTGGAGGATTCCGTGCCCGGCGTGCTGGCTGCAAGGCGTGCAGGGATGAGGGTGATCGGCTTCACAGGAGCGGCCCACGATCCAGCCCGCATGCACGACCGCCTGCGCGAGGCGGGTGCGATTTCTGTCGCGGCGCATATGGAAAACCTGCCTGCGCTGGTTGAAGCCGTCCGGAACAATTGACACGCTCTGTTGCAACATGATCAGTGCCGGTCATGCGCACGACGCTGCTTTCATTGCCGGTTTTCCTGATCGCCCTGTTCCAGGCCACGATGCTGGAATCGCGCGCGCAATCTGTGCAGGTGGCTGCGCCCATTGCTTTTCTTTACGACGTCGGCACGGCAGGCATGCTGTTCGACAAGAAGGCCGACGACCTTCATCCCCCCGCGAGCGTCATCAAGTTGCTGACGGCGGAAACTGTGTTTCATGCCCTGAAAGAGGGCAAGATCACGCTGGAGCAGGATTTTCCGATCACCGAAAACGTCTGGCGTCGCGGCGGTGCGCCATCGGGTGGCGCGGCGATGTTTGCGCCACTCAACAGCCGCGTGGCGGTCTCGGACCTTCTGCAGGCGCTGACCGTACAATCCGCCAATGACGCGGCACTGGCGTTTGCCGAGGGCGTCGCGGGCAATGAACCGGCGTTCGTGAGCCGGATGCAGGAGCGCGCAAGGGCCATCGGCCTGACGCGATCGCAGGTGCGCAATGCCACCGGCTTCAGCAATCCCGAGCAGCGGGTGACGGCCCGCGAAATGGCATTGCTGACCCGGCATATCATCGAGACCTATCCGGACCGGTTTCCGCTGTTCAATCAACGCGAGTTCACCTGGAACAAGATCCGCCAGACCAACCGCAATCCCTTGCTCGCCATGAACATCGGCGCGGATGGCATGAAGACGGGGAACACCAACGAGGCGGGCTTCAATCTCGTGGGAACCGCCCAGCAGGACGGCCGCCGCCTGATCGTGGTGATCTTCGGGGCCGACAGCGCGATCACCCGCAGCGCCGATGCGCGACGCCTGCTGGAATGGGGGTTCGCCAATTTCGAGCGTCGCAAACTGCTGGAGAAGGATGTAGCCCTGGCCGAAGCCAAGGTGAGTGGCGGCACAAAGCCGGTCGTGGCCCTCGGCCTCAGGGACGATATCACCATGCTGCTGCCAAAATCCGCCGCAGATGTGGTGCTGACCACAATCTCCTACCGCAGCCCGGTCCGTGCACCCATCAAACAGGGCGATGAGATCGGCCGTTTGCTGGTGAAGCGCGGCACCGCTCTGGGACTGGATGTCCCGATCATTGCAATGGAGGATGTGCCGCAGGGATCGCTTGGCAAGCGTGCGCTCGACAACAGCCTCGACTGGTTCACCGGTTTGTTTCGCAGGACACCGCGCACGTGAGGGGCCGTTTCATCACCTTCGAAGGCGGGGAGGGCAGTGGCAAGTCGACCCAGATCCGCCGTCTTGCTGCGGTTTTGGAGCAGCGAGGTTTGATCGTGCGCCAGACGCGGGAGCCCGGCGGCTCCCCCATGGGCGAGCGAATCCGGGGCCTGCTGCTTGATCCGGCGGCCAAACTCGACGCCATGACGCAGATTTTCCTGTTTTGCGCAGCACGCCATGACCATGTGGTGGAACTCATCGAACCGGCGCTCCAGCGCGGTGAATGGGTGTTGTGCGACCGTTTTGCCGATTCCTCGCGGGCCTATCAGGGCGCGGCGGGCGAGATCCCGGCAGATCTCGTTCATGTCCTAGAGACGGCCGCAATCGGCAATACAAAACCCAATCTCACATTGATCCTGGATATTGCCCCCGTGAAGGGGCTTGCCAGGGCCAACCGCCGGCGGGGTGCTGACGACAAGGCCGATGCATTCGAAGCGGCGGATCTCGCGTTCCATGAAAGGGTAAGGCAGGGGTACCTCGCTCTGGCGCGGACGGAACCGGACCGCTGCGTCGTGATCGACGCCGATCAGTCCGAAGCAGAGGTTGCCGCCGCCATTATCCGCCATCTGGAGCGCCGGTTAAGATCACATCAGAAAGGCGTGATAAATGCCTGATTTTATTGATCTTGATCGGGGCGGAAGTGAACTTGAAGCCGACAGGTTCGGTGACTTTCCCCATCCGCGCGAAATGCTGTGGTATGGTGGCGATCCGGCGTTCGAAAGTGCGCTGCTCGACGCCTTTCGTTCCGGCAAGATGCATCATGCCTGGTTGCTGACCGGTCCCGAAGGTATCGGAAAGGCCACGCTGGCCTATCGTTTCGCGCGGTTCCTGCTCGCAAACCCTGACCCAGCAGCGACAATCGCGCGCAACGCGACCGACCTGTCGGTGGCCGCCGAGCACCCGGTTGCGGCGCAGATTGCCCGGCAGTCGCATCCCGATCTGTCCGTGATCCGCCGTGGCCTGACCAAGGAAGGCAAGTCGCTGCGGGCAGAGATTGCCGTCGATGATGTGCGCGACGGGTTGTCGATTTTCCGCGTGACATCCGGCGCGGGAGGATGGCGCTTTGTCATCGTCGATGCAGCGGATGATCTGAACCGATCCAGTGCCAATGCCCTGCTCAAGATGCTGGAGGAACCGCCGACACGGGCCATCTTCATCCTGATCGCCCACAAGCCGGGCTCGCTGCTGCCCACAATCCGTTCGCGCTGTCGTGTCCTGCGCATCGCGCCGATGGCCGAATCGGCGGTGCGTCAGGGGCTGGCAAAGCTCAGCGATGCCGCGGATGACGCCATCGCCACGGCGGCCGAGGCCGCTGGCGGCAGCCTCCGGCAAGGCCTTGGCTTGCTTGATCCAGCCACAAGCGCCATCCGTCGCGATACACAAAAACTGTTAGCCGACCCAACGCAGCAGGATGGAAAAGCGGCCATGGCGCTGTTCGACAAGACAACGGGCAAGACCGGCGCAGCCAATTTCGAGATCATTGTCGACATGGTCGAAAGCCATCTGCGTGCAGGGGTTCATGGGCAAGTGGCGTCAAAGG
>JANMFA010000230.1:0-1560 GCA_031377545.1 Hyphomicrobiales bacterium
TCACGGCGGAAGAGTCAGCCTATGAGGTCGCGGCATCCCTGCTGGGATCCGAGCCGGACGATCTCACGGTCGGCCGGGCTCTCAACGCTGCGCTTGCCTCCAGTCAGGTCCCCTCCGCTGCAACATTTAGTGGACCGCGAACGGGTCTGCTACTCGCGAGCCGCGCCGCCAACGGCGATTTTCGAATGCGAAAGGCCGTGACGCCGGCACCGCCGCTGCCCGCCGCGGCAGCACGCTGGAGAGATGGTATGGTCAATCTTGAAAGCGACCAACCGTCGATCGCCTATCAGGGTTTCATTGAAGCCAAGGGAGAGCTCTCGGTCTATATCGGCATCGACCGTTTCTCGTCGCTGCTTGGTGCGATCCCGGTCGGACGGACAGGGGCGGCTTTCGTGGTCGATGCAGCGGGTGGCGTCAAGGTAGCGCCGGGACAAGGACCGTTCGCGGGACTGAAGCCTGTGGTCGAAGCCGCCGGTGCGATTGTCGCGGCACGTCCCTCAAGCGCCGTAAACATCGTCGAGGCCCGGCGTGTGATCGTCAATGACGCCGCCTATCGGGTGTCCCTGTCACCCCTGGAGTTCAATGGTTGGCAATTCGTAGTTGTCGTGCCGGAAGCAGAGTTTCTGAGCGACATCGACCGCACGACGCATCAGACCCTGATCGCATTGCTAGGTCTGGCGCTGGCGCTTGGAGCGCTCGCGGCACTTCTGGCGCAGCGTATCCTGTCGGAGCCGGTCGTGGCCCTGACAGGTGATCTCAGGAAGATCGAACGCTTTGAGCTCGAGGGTATTCCCTACAGGCCCGGGAGCTTGCGCGAGTATGACCAACTCTCCGCCGCAATCGCCCGGATGGCGACGGGCCTTGCCGACTTCGGCAAATTCATACCGACGGATCTGGTGCGGATGCTGCTGGCCGATGGTGTCCGCGCGGCACCGGGCGGCGAAACGAGGCAACTGACCGTCATGTTCGCCGACGTTGCTGGCTTCACCCAGCTCTCGGAGCGCATGGGGATCGCCATCATCGGAGTGATCAGCCGCTATCTCGATGTGGTGTCGCGGACTGTCGAGACAAATGGCGGCACGGTCGACAAGTTCATCGGCGATGCGGTGATGGCATTCTGGGGCGCGCCGCGTACCGATGCTGACCAGGCCAGGAACGCCTGTCTCGCGGCGCTTGCCTCGGTCGAGGCTGTCCGCAAGAACGGAATCACCGATGATCAGGGCAATCTATTGCGGGTTCGGATCGGATTGCACTCCGGCGCAGCTGTTGTCGGAAACATCGGCTCTGAGCGCCGCCTGAACTATACAGCCATCGGCGACACCGTGAACCTGGCGAGCCGGCTGGAGGGTGTCAACAAGGTTTTCGGCACCTCTATCCTGATTAGCGAGACGACGAGAGCAGCCACGGGTGGAGCCTTCACGACGCGGGAACTGGCTGAAGTCGCCGTGGTCGGCAAGGCCGAGGCGGTCCGGATCCATGAACTTATGGGATCGGGCGGAGCCGAGGCGAAGCCCGACTGGGCGCATGAGTACGAACTGGCGCTCCGGGCCTATCGTCAGC
>JANMFA010000262.1:0-6323 GCA_031377545.1 Hyphomicrobiales bacterium
GCTGACGATACGCTGGCAAAGCCGTTCATACGATCAGGAAACAAAAGCCGCCGGATTCTACGTCTGGCGGCTTTTCTCTGTTCAGGTCCCAATCAAAGTCCGCGCCTTGTGAACGCGGACCAGAAAGTCCAGCACTGCCACAGTGAAGGCACCGTTGCTGTCGCCAGCCACCATGTGCCGTGCGTCGGCAACATCCGCGAACTCGGACCCTCGCGCGAGGCTCAGGAATTCTTCGGCCTGATCCTGCCGCACAAGTTCGCTTGACCCGCCGCGCACGAGCAACGACGGAATGCCAAGTGCCGCCGCCGACTTCAGCGCCGCGTTCTCTACAACCGTGCGCTCTGAGTTGATGGCAAACGGCCCGTCCAGAAAATCGGGGTCCCAATGCCAGAAATAGCGTCCCTCCGGCGACTTCCGCAGGTTCTTGCGCAGGCCTTCCAGTGATTGAGGACGGGGACGATGCGGCAGATAGGCCGCAATGGCCGCCGCAGCGTCTTCCACCGTCGCAAAGCCCTCCCGCGCGCGCTGCCGCATGAAACCCTGCACTGCCTCCACCCCGTCAGGATCCATGCGCGGCGTCACATCCACAAGAACAAGCGCCGCAAACGGGTTCTCGCCCGCAAGGTTTGTGGCAATCAGCGACGACAGACCACCCAGCGATGCCCCCACCACCGCTGGCTTGCAGCCGAACTGCAGGGTGATCGCACGAGCCAGCGCGTGTGCATCCGCCGCAAAATCCGTATAGCCGTAGCGCCGGTCCGGCGCTCGATTGCTGTCGCCATGGCCTCGCTCGTCAAACGGGATTGCCCGAAAGCCCGACCTTGCAAGAGCCTCTGCGGTCTTTTTCCAGCTGTGGCGCGTCTGGCCGCCGCCGTGGAGAAACAGCACCGGCGGCCCTTCGGAGCCATAGACGTCGCCCACCAGCGTCAAGCCAGGGGCGGTTTCGACCGTGATTCGTTCATGTTTCACCGGGGCCAGCCTCACGGTCGTTCATCCAGAAACGTCAGGACAGCCTGCTTGAAAACCTTGTCCCCCACCGCGAGATTGTGGTCGCGGTCGGGAATATCGACGGCACGCCCGTTCGAAAACAGTGCCGCGAGTTCATGCGGATCACCCGCAATCGGGTCTTTGGTTCCCACGCATACCAAGACCGGGGCCTTGATCGCAGCAGCCCCTGCCGCTTTCAGCGTCTGCCGCGTGCCCCTGATGCAGGCCGCCAGCGCCTTGCGGTCCTGATCATTGGCATCCGCGAAGGCGCGGAACATGCGTCCCATCGGATCGGTCACATCCGCCAGATCAGGCGCATCGAGAGCATCCGCGATGCCTGCTGGCAAGCCAACACCCTGGACCAACCGAATGCCGAGTCCACCCAGGATCGCCGAACGCACGAGATCGGGCCGCCCCAGCGCCAGAAACGCCGTGATCCGCGCGCCCATGGAATAGCCCATCACGTCGGCGCGCGGAATACGAAGATGCGCCAGCAGCGCCGCAGCATCCCCCGCCATGATGTCGGTGACATAGTCCGTTGGGTTGTAAAGCTTGGTACTCTGGCCATGCCCGCGGTTGTCGAAGGCAATAACCCGACGCCCGGCATGCGTCAGCGTCTTCACCCACAACGTGTTCAACCAGTTTACGGCGTGGGTCGAGGCGAAGCCATGGATGAGCAGGATCGGCTCGTCCCTATCCTCTGTGGTCGGCGGTACATCGATGTAAGCGATGGAGACGCCTGCGTTATCGAAAAACTTCATGGGGTAGCGCGTAGCCAATAGCGCTGATTCACACAATGCCGCGACGACCAAACCACTTCCGTTTTCGATCTCTGGCGGCTAAACGGGAAAGGTATCGACGGGGACGAGTCATGGCCGCAGGCACCATTCCGCATTTCCACAACGATCAGGGGGCACCCGTGATCCATGTGGGCGCCAAGGAATTCATGTGCATCGGTGCAACCGCGCCGTTCGATCATCCGCATGTCTATCTCGATATGGGTTCCGACGATGAGATCATTTGCCCGTATTGCTCGACGCTCTACCGCTTTCGCCAGGAACTGCACGCGGACGAAACGGATCCCAAGGGCTGTCTCCTGACAGAGGCTGCGTGACCTGACGAGCCAGATCGCCCCGGTCGTTGTTGTCGGCGGTGGGATCGCCGGTCTGGCAACGGCCCTCGCACTGGCTCAACGCGGGCATAGGGTGCTGATCGCCGAAAAACGCAGCGGCGAAAGCGAAGTCGGTGCCGGCCTGCAACTCTCTCCCAACGCCAGCCATATCCTGCTGCAATGGGGCCTTGGCCCGATGCTCGCGCAATCTGCCGTTGCGCCGACGGAAGTGGCCATCCGCCGCTGGGCGGAGCCCCGCAGCTATGCGCGCATGCCACTCGAACGGCCGGAAGATGGAGCGCCGTTCTGGGAGATGCTGCGGGCGGATCTGCATGCAGCGCTGAAAGCCGCCGTCTTGCGCGCGCCCAACGTGACCTTGCGCGAGGGATTGGCACTGGAACGCTTCACCGACAACGGCCAGACTCTTGCCCTTCGCTTCATGAAACAGTCAGAATCTATTGATATTGAAACATTTTCAATGATCGGATCCGACGGCCAGCGCTCGATGACCCGCAAGCTACTGGGTGACGCCCGCGATCTGGATCGACCCGGCTGGGAAGCGTGGCGAACGCTTGTTCCAGCCGAGAGAACACCGGATTTCATGCGGGCCGCCGTTACCAATCTCTGGCTGGGGCGGGACAGCCATGCCGTTCACTATCCCGTAGCTGCGGGTCGGCTGATCAATCTCGTGGTGATCCGCCGCAGCAGTGCCCGCGATGACAACTGGTCGCGCACAGGTGATCCCGCGATGCTCGCCGATCTGGCTGCATCGGCTGCACCAACCCTTCGCGAGCTTATCCGGCAAGCACCTGATTGGGCGGTCTGGACCCTGCACGACCGCGCACCCTCGCCCTGCCTTGCGAGAAAGGCCGTCGCCCTCGTGGGCGATGCTGCGCATCCGGTGCTGCCATTTCTGGCACAGGGCGCGGCGATGGCCATCGAGGATGCCGCAGTCCTTGCCTCGGCATTGCCAACGCCGGAAGCCATGACACGCGCGTCGATTGAAGCGGGGCTGAGAACCTACGCGCAAGCCCGCGGGCCGCGCGTCCATGCGGTGTTCAAGGCCGCCCGCGCCAATGCCTTCAATTACCATCTGCCAAAGCCGCTGGCCTGGCTGCGGGATCGCCGGATGGCGCAGCTCGGCGCAGATGGCATGCGTCAGCGATATTCATGGCTTTATGACTGGCGCACACCGACGGATCGGCGTTAGTCTGCCAATGTTCCTCGCCGCAGAACGCCTGTGATTCCCTGCGTCAACCAACCGAATCGATGACCGAAATCCTCGCGCCAAGCGACACAGATTCCACACGAAAGTCTCCCGAGGATCGCGCCACGCGGCTCAAGGGCATTGGCCTCATGTGCATGGCCCTGATGTGCTTTTCCGGGCTGGATGCCGTGGCCAAGACTCTCAATCCGCTGATTGGTCCTGTGCCCACGACCTTCGCACGCTACCTTTCCAGCGTGATCTTCGTCACGATGGTGCTCAATCCGTGGACCCAGCCCGGTATTTTCATCACGAAAAAACCCTGGATGCAGTGGGCGCGATCGCTGCTGCTGTTTGCCTCCACAATGCTGAATTTCCTGGCCCTGCAATATCTGCAACTCACGGAAACCATGAGCATCATGTTTGCAGCGCCGCTTCTTGTCGCGCTCCTTTCTGGTCCGCTTCTGGGCGAGTGGGTCGGCGCACGGCGCATGGCAGCGATTGCGGTGGGCTTCTGCGGCATTCTCATCGTGACGCGTCCCGGCTTTGGCGGCATGCACTGGGCGGCGGTGTTTTCTGCGGCAGGCACCGTCTGCTACGCCCTCTTCGCGATCCTGACGCGAATTCTGTCGCGCCACGACAGTTCCGGCACGACGATGGTCTATTCCGGCCTCGGTGGCCTGGTGATCCTTTTGCCGGTGATTCCGTTCTTCTGGAAGCAACCCGAAACACTCTCGGTTTGGTTCCTTATGGTTTTGATCGGCGCCTTTGGCGCTGTCGGCCATTGGTTGCTGATTCTGGCGCACAAGCGCGCCCCGGCACCGGTGCTGTCGCCATTCATCTACAGCCAGATGGTCTGGATGATCCTGCTGGGCTGGCTGGTGTTTGGCGATCTGCCGGATCACTGGACGCTGACAGGAGCGAGCGTGGTGATTGCGTCAGGCCTTTACCTGTTGCACCGTGAGCGCGTGACAGGCCGGGTGGTCACCAACCCCGGCACGACGAAATCGGGAATCTGAGGGATGCAGATCGATCTGGAAGCCGAATACAACAACCGCACCCGTGTTCCGGAACACCCTGCCCTGATCGCGGGCTGGGCAGCAGATGCTGCCGCGTTCAGGGCGGAAGTCGACAAGCGCCGTCAGGTGCTGAGCTACGGGCCGACGGCGCGGCAGACCATTGATCTCTTCGAGCCGGAGCAACCGCGCAAAGGCACATTGCCCGTGCTTTTCATCCATGGCGGGTACTGGCAGGGGCTTGATCCTGGCGCGTTCAGTCATATGGCCAAAGGGCTCAACGCCCATGGAGTCAGCGTTGGCGTTGCAGGCTACGATCTGTGCCCGGATGTCAGCATCGGCGACATCATCGAACAGATGATCCTTGCGGTCCAGGCGCTTCACAAGCGTTTCAGGCTGCCGATCGTGGTGGCCGGCCATTCCGCCGGTGGCCACCTTGGGGCCTGCCTTGCTGCGACGGATTGGGAGAGCATCGATCCCGCACTTCCGGCAAGGCTTGTGCCTGCCGGTCTGGCCATTTCCGGTCTGTTCGAGCTGGAGCCGCTGGTGCCGACCTCGGTCAACACAAGGCTTGGACTCGATGTTATGGCAGCGCGCTCCTATTCGCCGCGACTGTGGTCACCACCGACCGGAATCACCTTCGATGCGTGGGTTGGCGGTGCGGAAAGCGCCGAATATCTGCGCCAGTCAGCCAGCCTCAACGCGGTCTGGAGCGCGGCCGGCAATGCCATGCGCTACGAGGAAGTCGCCGGTGCGAACCATTTCACGGTCATCTCGGGACTGGCCCAACCCGACAGCCCGATGACATTGCGGCTGGTGGAGATGGCCACGCTCGCGGACTAACCCAGCACGAATGCCTCGTTGATCGCGCTCTTTATGCCGCCGCCCATCTGCGGGCCGCCGCCCGCGACATAGATCGCATCGCCGAGCACCACTGCGCCCATCCCGTGGCGTGGCGTCAGCATTGGCGCATAGCTCTCCCAGCGGTTGTTGGCGACATCATAGGCCTCGTTCTGGCCATAGACGCGGTTCGTCCCCTCGCCGCCCATGCAGAAGATGCGGTTGTTGAACCAGACACTGCCCTGCCCCGAGCGGGCCGTCGGGATGGGGGCAAGAAAGGTCCATTGATCCGTCTTCGGATCATAGGAATGGTGCAGGTTGGAATTGGTATGGAAGCTGTCAACCCGCCCGGCGATGATGTGGATCTTCCCGTTGACGGTAATGACCCCGGTATGATCGCGCGCGACAGGCATCGGCTGGCGACGACCGTAGGTGTCCGTCTTTGGATCGTAGGTCATGTGCCAGTCGACCGAGCGGCGATTGTCCGAACCGATGGCACCACCGATGAGGTGGATCAGATCGCCCGCTGAAACGCAGGCAATGGCACCGCACGCCTCCGGCAATCGCTTCAGTGTTTTCCAGGCCTTGCCGTCGAACACAAACGCCCCGTCATGCGGCGTCCGGTTCTGCTCGATGAAGCCGCCGAAGGCGTAGAGCAGATCGCCGTGGGTAACGACGCCAACGTGGTTCGCACCCCTTGGCACTTCCGGAAGCGTCTCCCACGCATCTGCTTTGGCGTCATAGGCATGGTGATAGGGCTTGTCGACGCGCTGCTCGGCATAGCCGCCAACAAGGTGCATGCGGCCACGGTATTCCACCGCCCAGGCCATTTCGGTGCGTGGAATCGGCAGAGGCGCGCGAGGAACCCACCTACCCTGCACCGCCGCTTTCGGCGCAGGGCTGTCCTTGACAGCATGCTGGTAATGCAGATCGGGCGGGTCCATCCGTCCGGGCTGGTTCAACCGCTCGAACTGGTTGCGCTGGTGCGGCATATGGTTGTGCTGGGCGAGCGCGCCCGTTGCCAAAATTGAAGCACCACCGGCGATCAGGGTTCGGCGCGAAGGAGCGGACACTGGGTTGATCATGGGTGGCATCCTCGGATTCAGCCGCTCGATTGAAGGCCTGACAGCCGCAGGTGTCAATCCGCTGGTCAGCCCGGAGGCGG
>JANMFA010000266.1:0-8310 GCA_031377545.1 Hyphomicrobiales bacterium
CTCGTTGAGCAGGACATCGCCGCCGCCATTGACCTGGATATCGACGAACCCCGGCGACAGGATCACATCGGGAGGCAGTTGGACCGTGCTGTCGGACTCCAGTGTATGCCCGGCAGCGAGAACCGCGACGATACGGCCATCGCTGATCTCGACGCGCCGGGGGCCGAGCATCCGGTCGCCGTCAAACAGGCGATTGGTCTCGATTGCCAGTGTCGCGTCGGAAGCTTTGCCAGGATGCATGGGCCATCGGTAGCGGCACGTCTGTGCTTCGGCAAGATCGCCATTGGTCCCGCTTTCGATCCCGCGATTGCAAGGCTGTTATCCAGTTGTTATTCCCCGATGCCTATTGCCTCCACGGCCAAAGGACATCCCACCCCATGTTGACGGAAGATGTCGATCCGCGCTTTGCCGATCTCGACGCATGGCCCTTCGCCCAGGCCATCGAGGCGATGTGGGAGGGCCAGCTGTCCGCAGTCGCGGCGGTCCGGGCCGCACTTCCGGCGATCACGGCTGCCGCCGAGGCGGCAGCCGCAGCACTTGGTGAGAAAGGTCGCCTCGTCTATGTGGGTGCCGGAACATCGGGCCGGGTCGCCGTGCAGGACGGCGCGGAACTGACGCCGACGTTCAACTGGCCAGAGGATCGATCTGTCTTCCTCATGGCAGGCGGCGATCAGGCCTTTGTCGCCAGCATCGAGGGTGCCGAGGACAATGGCGCGGATGCCATCCGCCAGATCAACACTCTGGGGCTGGGTCCGGCGGATGTCGTGATCGGCACCGCCGCCAGCGGCACGACCCCCTACACGGTCGCGGCCATCCAGCGGGCAAGGGTGCTGGGAGCGGTCACCATCGGCATTGCCAACAACGCCGGCACGCCCCTGCTGGTGGCAGCTGCCTTTCCCGTGCTGATCGAAACCGGCAGCGAACTGATTGCCGGGTCCACCCGCATGAAGGCGGGGACCGCGCAGAAGGTGGTTCTGAACCTGATTTCGACCGGCATCATGCTGAAATTCGGCAAGGTCTATCGCGGC
The DNA here is from genome assembly GCA_031377545.1 of Hyphomicrobiales bacterium. Lineage (GTDB taxonomy): Bacteria > Pseudomonadota > Alphaproteobacteria > Rhizobiales > Beijerinckiaceae > JADCCX01. The sequence goes on from JANMFA010000266.1 coordinate 1,029, forward strand.
ATGATGGTCAACATGCGGGCCGCCAATGTGAAGCTGCAGCGCCGGGCGGAGCGGATGGTGGCAAGGTTGGCGGATTGCAGCACTCAGGATGCCGCAGAAGCTCTTGCGCGCGCGGATGGTGATATCCGGCTGGCGACCCTTCTGGCGCTGGGGCATGACGGGGCGCGGGCCGTGGCGCTGCTGACCCATGCAAAGGGCAACCTGCGCATGGCGCTGGCAGTGGATAGCGGTTTTCGCCCGGTCAAGGCTTCCTGTAGGTGACACTGGCAATTGTCAGACCCGCGAATTCCTGCATGAAATCTTCGCCCACCCGCCAACCTGACCGCTCATAGAAGCGGCGGGCGGCGTGGTTGTCCCGAAAGCAGTCGAGGAGCGTCGCACCCCTGCGCTCGGCATCTGCCAGCAGGGTTGCACCGTAGCCCTGGCCGAAAAGATCGGGATGCACGAACAGCATGTCGAGCTTGCCGTCGCGGATCTGGCTGAACCCGGCGATGCGGCCATCCGACTGTTCGGCCAGCCTCAAGGAGGCCCATTGTTCGGTGAAACGCTTTTCGAAATGAGCTTGGGATCGGGCCTGGAGTGACTCTTCGCCGACAATGTCCAGAAACCCCGCGCGGTAGCTCGCGGCGGCAATCGCGGCGAGCCTAGCAACATCCGCAACGGTGGCAGGTCTGATCTTCACTGTTCGCCCCGCAGCCTCGGGTCCAGCGTATCCCGCACCACATCCCCCAGCAGGTTGAGCGTGAAGGCGAGGATGAGGATTGCAAGACCTGAAAACACCGCGCTCCACGGCGACAGCATGAGAAAATTTCGGCCCTCAGCCAGCATCGTGCCCAGCGAAGGTGAGGGCGGCTGTGTGCCAAGCCCCAGAAAGGACAGCGACGCCTCGACGAGGATCGCGGCCGACAGCAGCAGGCTGGTCTGCACAACGATGACGCTCGCAAGATTGGGCAGGATGTGGATGAACAGGATACGTGTGTCCGAAGCGCCGATGCAGCGCGCGCTGGTGACGAAATCGCTTTCGCACAGCACCAGCGCAGGCCCCCGGATCAGCCGCGCGAAGATCGGCGTATAGACCACCGCGATGGCGATCGCCGTTGGTCCTGGCCCCGGCCCGAGCATGGCGATCACGCCGATCGCCAGAAGCATGACCGGAAAAGCGAAGAGCACATCCATGCACCGCATCAGGATGCGGTCCGTCCAGCCCCGGTAATAGGCTGCAAGCAGGCCAAGTGTGCCACCGACAACGAGCGCGACGGACACTGCCGCTGCCGCTATGCCGAACGAGGCGCGCAGGCCGTGGATGATGCGCGACAGCAGATCGCGCCCGAACTGATCGGTGCCCAGCCAATGGGCGGCACTCGGGCCTTTCATGCGGGCCAGAATGCTCTGCGCCAGCGGGTCATACGGCGCGATCAGCGGCGCAAAGACGGCCAGCACAACCATCAGGGTGACAGCGATGCCGGAGATCACGAGAAGGCGCGGATAGCGGGCCATCACGCGCCCTGCCGCACACGCGGGTCGATGACGGCATAGAGCAGATCCACCACGAAATTGACCAGGACGAAGCCGCAGGTGATCACCAGGATGGTTGCCTGCACCAGCGGATAGTTCCGCTCCGCGATGGCACCCAGGATCAGCCGCCCCAGACCAGGAATGGCGAAGACCTGCTCGACGACGATGGCCCCGCCCAGCAGATAGCCCGTCATGATGCCGACACTCGTGACGAAGGGGATCAGGGCATTCCTGAGTGCATGGCGGTAAAGGATGGCGCGCTCGGGAGCACCCTTGGCGCGTGCTGTCCGGATATAATCCTGGCCCAGTGCGTCGAGCATGGCCGAGCGCACGAGGCGTGCGAGATTGGCGAGGATCGGCAGGGACAGCGCGAAAGCCGGCAACAGCAGTCTGGCGATGTTGCCGACGGGGTCCTGCAGGAAGGGGACGTAGCCCAGAAGCTGGAGATCGGGCAGCAATGCTGTCAGCAACAGGATCAGCATGATTCCGAGCCAGAACGACGGAATCGTCAGGCCTGCCACCGTGGCGATGCGCAGCACCATGTCCCATCCCTGCCCCCGCAGCCGCGCCATGAGCACACCAAGCGGCACGGCGAGGCCTGCACCGATTGCCAGCGCCAGCAGGGTGAGTTGGACCGTTGGCCAGACATGTGCGGCAATTTCTGTTGTGACCGGTCGCCGGGTCCACAGCGATACGCCAAGATCGCCCGTCAGCACCCCGCCAAGCCAGGTGATGTATTGCCGGAGAATTGGCTGGTCGAGCCCGATGCGGGCGCGCAGGTCGGCCACGCGGTCGGGTGTGACCTCGGTATTGGCACCCAGCATGATTGCCACAGCGTCGCCGGGGATCAGCCGGATCATCAGGAAGGTGATGATCGAGATACCACACAGCACCACCAGAAGGTCGATCAGGCGGTTCCTGAGCAGTCGCATCGAAGCTTGGGCTCTACCGCGCGAGCATGGTGTTGCCCAGCGTCAGCAGCGAGCGGTTCGCCATGATGTCGAAGCCCTGCACATTGGTCCGCATCGCGGTGAACAGCTGCCCGTAGGTCATGAAGGCCGCCGGGCCGTCGCACGACAGAAGGGACTGCACCCTGGCATAGGAGGCCTTGCGCGCGCCGTGATCGCTTTCGATGCGGGCGCTGTCGAGCAGCTTGTCCACCTCGGGATTGGAATATTTGAACACATTGGTGGAACCGCCGGTGCGGAAGGTGCGGAAGAAATAGTCGTCCGGATCAACCGACCCGGCATTGGTCGAGACGAAGGCGTCGAAGTTGGAGTTGCGCCAGTCCTGCACGAATTGGCCAAGCTCGGGAATCTTCAGCTCGGCCTTGAAGCCAGCCTTGTTAAGCTGTGCCTGCACGACCTGTGCGATGTCCTTGATGTCCTGCCGCGGCAGCACCAGCAACGTCACCGTGACCGGCTGGGTGATCCCAGCCGCCTTCAGCAGATCCTGCGCCTTGCTGGCGGACGGGGTGAAGCACGGGAAGGTCGCGACATCCACGGCCCAGTCCTTGAGCGCGGGAGACAGTGGCCCGCCGGGCACGCCCGCGCCAAACAGCGCTGCCTGCACAATTTCCTGCCGGTTCAGCGCATAGTTCAGCGCTTCGCGGACCTTGGCGTTGTCGAAGGGTGGCTTTGCGGTGTTCATGCCGACAAGCGTGTAGGCCAGCTCCATCGTCTCGCTGATCTTCACGTTGGGGCGGCCCTTGAGCTGCAGCGCGGTCGCCGCGTCGATGTTGGGCAGTATGGCAAATTGCCCGCTGGAAATGCCGACCTGGCGGGTGGCGGATTCCGGAATGATGGTGAACTTCACACCGTCCAGCTTCGGCTGCGCCTTGTTCCAGTAGGCTGCATGCCGCGACAGTTCGATGAAGCTGTTGGGCTGCCATTCCTTGAACTTGAATGGGCCTGTGCCCATCGGCTGGCGCTGCAGACCTTCCTTGTTGGTCTCGAAGGCCTTCGGCACGATGGCGATGGAGGCCAGTGCCGTGAGGAAAGGCGCCGAGGGTTCCTTCAGCGTCACGTCGACAGTACTGGCATCGCGCGCGACCGCCTTGTCCATGGCGGCAAGGCGCGAGGCCAGCGGCGATGCAATGTCCCTCGATACAACGCGGTTGAGGCTGGCCACCACGTCGTCCGCCGTCATGGCCGCGCCATCATGGAACGTCGCGCCCGAAACAAGCTTGAACGTATAGACCTTGCCATCAGGCGTCATCGTCCAGCTTTGCGCAAGACCCGGAACAATGCGGAGATCCTTGTCGATGGTGGTGAGGCCTTCGTAGATCGTGCCGTTGACGATCTGGAAGGAGTTGAACGCCGTGATGAGGTGCGGATCGAGCCCGGCAGGAGATCCGTCCACCGCAGCGTCAAGAACCTGCGCCCCAGCCGCGCCGAGCGTAAGAGCGAGTGCGAGGGCGAGGGCGGATGTTGTCAGCCTGAGCGTCATGGTCATCATCCCTGTGTTGCCGTGCGCCCCAGCTTGTTTTGTCTCACAGAGCTGTCCGCGCGGACATTCCCTATGGAAAACGGTAGTCTTGCCGGATATCGATTGCAAGACGGCTGCTTTGGTCAGCGGACCGGGAATCTTCACGCGGAATCCTTCATGGCGACTGAGGCCCTCAAGACAACCATCGGTGTGATCAGCGGCACGTCGATGGATGGAATCGACATTGCCCTGATCAAAACGGATGGCCGCCAGAGGGTCAGGACCGGTCCTGGCCAGATGGCGGCCTATCCACGGGCTTTGCGCCAGCAGCTTCAGGAATTCCTGAAAGACCCCTCGCGCGCCGAGCATGACCCATTGACTGACCTGGAAGAAGCCGTGACCGATGTGTTCACCGCCGCCATTGGCCAGTTCATGAAAACCCACGGGATTGCGTCGCATCAGGTCGATCTGATCGGCAACCATGGCCAGACGGTGTATCACAGCCCGGAAAAGCGCTTCACACGACAGCTCGGTCTCGGCGGGCGGATGGCGACAGCGCTAGGCATTCCTGTCGTCGACAGCTTCCGGCAGGCCGATGTGGCGGCGGGTGGCCATGGCGCGCCGCTGGTGCCGCTCTACCATGCTGCCTTGGCCGAGGGCCTTATACCGCCACTCATGGTGCTGAACCTCGGTGGCGTCGGCAACGTCACCTATCTCGATGGCGAGACGATCATCGCATTCGACACCGGCCCGGCCTCGGCCCTGATCGATGATCTGATGCTGAAGCGCTTCGGCGTACCCTATGATGACGGCGGGCGCATTGCGCTGGAGGGCAAGGCGAATGCTTCCGTCCTCGCCGCGCTGATGGAAACGCCATTCTTTGCGGCGAAGCCGCCGAAATCACTTGATCGCAACGCATTTCACCAGCGCGCTGCGATTGTTGACGCACTGGACGATCACGACGCCGCAGCAACGCTGACCGCTTTCACCATCGCTGCCACGGCGGATGCGCTGCGCCATGTGCCCAAGCAGCCGCGGCGCTGGCTGGTGACAGGTGGCGGGCGCTACAATCGCGGCATCATGCAGGGGCTGGCTGACAGGCTCGGCGTGCCTGTCGATCCGGTGGAATCCGTCGGATGGAACGGTGACCTGCTGGAGGCACAGTGCTTTGGCTATCTCGCCGTGCGTTCGATCCTCGGACTGCCGTTGAGCCTGCCGACGACAACAGGCGTGCCCGAGCCGATGACTGGCGGAAAGCTTTGGAAGCCATGAACTTGCACGCCCCTTTCCTCTGCGAGAAGCGCACCGCCACCGGCTCGCGCGGCATGGTCGTGACCAACCACCCGCTGGCGTCCGCCGCTGGTGTCGAGATCATGCTGTCCGGCGGCAATGCGGTGGATGCAGCCGTGGCGGCGCTGTTCGCGCTCACCGTGGTCGAGCCGATGATGGTCAGCGTGCTCGGTGGCGGCGTGATGCATCTGCGGCTGGCGGATGGTCGGCACTCCATCATCGATTGCCTGAGCACGGCACCGGCGGCGGCAGCAGCAACTCTTTTCAAGCCTTCCGGTGATGGACAGCTTCCCAATTCACGGGCTGTCGAGGGGCGCAGGAACGAAATTGGCGCCATGGCCGTCGCTGTGCCCGGTGCGCTGGCCGGCTGGTGCCATGCACTTGCCGCAAATGGCACGATGGCGCTTCACGATGTCATCGCCCCGGCGATCCGTCTCGCGCAGAATGGCTATGTCGTGACGCCCTACCTGTCGGACTGTATCAGGGATTGCGCGGCGGATCTGGCGCATGATCAGGTGCTTTCCGCATTGCTTGTGCCGAGAGGGGTGCCGCTTGTTGCCGGGGCGCGTCTCGTGCAGACGGAGTATGCCGGAACACTTCGGCAGCTTGCGAATGCGGGGCCGAAGCTGCTCTATGGCGGCGCTCTTGGAAAGTCCCTTGCGTCACATCTGCAGGCGCTGGGTGGCATCCTGACAGAGCGTGATCTGGCTTCCTACGCCCCTGTCGAGCGCATGCCGATCCGCGCGACGTATCGCGGTTTCGACATCATCGGCCCGCCGCCGCCCGCATCAAGCGGTGTGCACATCGCCCAGATGCTCAATATCCTCGAAGGCTACGACATCCGCGCCATGGGTTTCGGCTCGGCCGATGCCTGCCATCTGCTGGCCGAGGCACTGAAGATCGCCTTTGCCGACCGCGCTGTCGCGACTGCCGACCCGGCTTTCGTCGATGTGCCGGTCGAGCGGCTGATCTCCAAGAGCTATGCGGAGGAACGCCGGTCGGCCATCCGCATGGGTATTGCGCAAAGCTGGGGCGCTGGCATCGCTGCTCCGGAATCCGCAGATACCACCCATGTCACGGTCGCCGATGCTGACGGAAACGTCGTCAGTGCCACGCAGACCCTCAACGGCCTGTTCGGGGCCTGCGTGCAGATTCCCGGCACCGGTATGCTCGCCAACAACTACATGTACAATTTCGACCCGCATCCGGGCCGCGCGCTATCGATCGCACCGGGCAAGCGCTGTTTCACCTCGATGGCACCGATGATGGTGGCGAAGGATGGCCATGTGCTGCACGCCCTGGGACTGCCGGGCGGCCTGCGTATCTTTCCGTCCGCGCTGCAGGCCATCGTCAATCTGATCGATCACGGCATGACGACACAGGAAGCTGTGGAGGCCCCACGGTTGTGGACGGAGGGGGGCGTCCTGGAGCTGGAGCCGGCCTTCCCGGATGACATCGCCATGGCATTGGAAATGCGTGGTCACAGGATCCAGCGTGTCAATCGCGTGGCGGGCGGCATGAACGCCATTTCCTTTGCCGAGGACAGTCAGATGACGGGCGCCGCCTGCTGGCGCGCCGACGGCACGCCGGTCGGAATCGCGGGTGGGCTGGCGAGGGCGGGTGTGCGGTTTACGCTGGGGTAAACCGCACACCCTGAGCCTTACATCGTCGGGATCACAAAACTCGCGCCATCCTTGATGCCGCTCGGCCAGCGGGCCGTCACTGTCTTGGTCTTGGTGTAGAACCGGAAGGCATCCGGCCCGTGCTGGTTGAGATCACCGAACATCGAGCGCTTCCAGCCGCCGAAGGTGTAATAGGCCAATGGAACCGGGATCGGCACGTTGACGCCCACCATGCCGACATTGACATTGGCCGCGAAATGCCGCGCGGCGTCACCGTCGCGAGTGAAGATCGCGGTGCCGTTGCCGTATTCATGGTCGTTGGTCATCTTGAGGGCTGCCGTGTAGTCCGGCGCGCGAACCACCGCGAGCACGGGGCCAAAGATCTCTTCCTTGTAGATCCGCATTTCGGTGGTCACGTTGTCGAACAG
>JANMFA010000275.1:0-2424 GCA_031377545.1 Hyphomicrobiales bacterium
CACTCGCTGGCTTCGAGACCGTGGTTCTGCTGCAGGTCGCTAAGCAGATGGCGCTTGGCGATCTCGACCTTTTCGTCTTCCGTGTAGCCGGCGAGACGGATGATCTCCATTCGGTCCATCAGCGCCGGCGGGATGTTGAGCGTATTCGCCGTGGTCACGAACATCACGTTCGACAGGTCGAAATCCACCTCGAGGTAATGGTCGCTGAACGTCGTGTTCTGCTCGGGATCGAGCACTTCCAGCAGCGCCGATGAAGGATCGCCGCGGAAATCCTGGCCCATCTTGTCGATCTCATCGAGAAGGAACAGCGGGTTGGATGTCTTCGCCTTCTTCAGCGACTGGATGATCTTGCCTGGCATCGAACCGATGTAGGTCCGGCGATGGCCGCGGATTTCCGCTTCATCGCGCACGCCACCCAGCGACATGCGCACGAACTCGCGGCCCGTCGCCTTCGCAATCGACTTGCCAAGTGAGGTCTTGCCGACGCCAGGAGGTCCGACGAGGCAGAGGATAGGACCGGCGAGCTTGTTGGCGCGCTGCTGCACCGCAAGATACTCGACAATGCGCTCCTTGACCTTCTCCAGGCCATAGTGATCGGAATCCAGCGTTTCCTGCGCCAGATTGAGGTCCTTCTTGACCTTCGACTTCTTGCCCCACGGCAGCGACAGCATCCAGTCCAGATAGTTGCGGACAACGGTGGCTTCCGCCGACATCGGCGACATCTGGCGGAGCTTCTTGAGCTCGTGCAGCGACTTGTCGCGGGCTTCCTTGGAAAGCTTGGTGCGCTTGATCTTGTCCTCAAGCTCGGCAAGCTCGTCCTTTTCCTCGCCGTCGCCAAGCTCCTTCTGGATCGCCTTCATCTGCTCGTTGAGATAATACTCGCGCTGGGTCTTCTCCATCTGGCGCTTGACGCGCGTGCGGATCCGCTTTTCCACCTGCAGCACGGAGATCTCGCTCTCCATCAACCCAAGCACCTTTTCGAGACGCTTGCCGACGTTGATGATTTCGAGCGTTGCCTGCTTGTCCGTGATCTTGACCGCAAGATGTGCCGCCACACTGTCGGCAAGCTTGCCCTGATCCTCGATCTGGCCAATGGCCGCGACGACTTCAGGCGACACCTTCTTATTGAGTTTCACATAGCCTTCGAACTCGGAAATGACCGAGCGGGACAATGCCTCGACCTCGACCGCATTGCCGATCTCGTCTGCGATGATCTCGGCTTCCGCCACGTAGAAATCATCCGTCTTGACGTAATTGAGGATACGCCCGCGGGTAGAGCCTTCCACCAAAACCTTCACGGTCCCGTCGGGAAGCTTCAGCAGTTGCAGTACGGACGCGACCGTGCCGACCTCGTAGATAGCCTCCGGCGCAGGGTCATCCTCGCCAGCGTTCATCTGCGTCGACAGCATGATGTGGCCATCGGTGCGCATGACATCCTCGAGCGCGCGGATGGATTTTTCGCGCCCTACGAAAAGGGGAACGATCATGTGCGGGAAAACAACGATATCGCGCAACGGCAGGACCGGAAGCTGGTGCTTCGTTCCTGCGGGGAGCGGCGGACGGTTCTTGCTCGAGGTCATGCATCAATCCTTATTCTCGTCCCGCCGTCAGGCTCCCCATGATGAAGCCGCCGGACAACGTACGCAATCGTGAATATCCGGGCCCGAAACGCCGGGACAAATGATTCACAGACAGAAGACCGAAAAGGACAGACGAAACAAGTCCATGGAGCCCGCAGGGGCGGCGCTCTCTCTCCCGTGCGATACCTAGATGTGAATGCCGGACAGCCGATTCAAGCACAGCCCGGCAAACGAATCGCATCAGGCAGAAGCAGGAACCTGCTCTTCGCGATCACCATAGATGTAAAGCGGACGGGCATTGCCCTCGACCACTTCCGGCCCGATCACGACCTGTTCCACGCCTTCGAGGCCCGGCAGATCGAACATGGTGTCAAGCAGGATGCTTTCCATGATGGATCGCAGGCCGCGCGCGCCGGTCTTGCGCTCGATCGCCTTCTTGGCAATCATCGTGACCGCATCGTCCGTGAAGGTGAGATCGGTGTTCTCCATGTCGAACAGGCGCTGATACTGCTTCACAAGCGCGTTCTTCGGCTCGGTCAGGATCTTCTTCAGGGTCTCGATGTCGAGATCCTCAAGGGTGGCCAGTACCGGCAGGCGGCCGACGAATTCCGGGATCAGACCAAACTTCAGCAGATCCTCAGGCTCGACCTTGCGGAAGATTTCGCCGGTGCGCCGGTCATCGGGCGATTCGACACGGGCGCTGAAGCCGATGCCGGTCTGCCGTCCGCGGGCTGAAATGATCTTCTCCAGGCCCGCAAAGGCACCACCGCAGATGAAAAGGATGTTGGAGGTATCGACCTGCAGGAACTCCTGCTGGGGATGCTTGCGCCCGCCCTGCGGCGGC